>JAITGC010000060.1 GCA_031280915.1 Desulfovibrio sp.
CTCAATCTGCTCGGTACGGCTTCTTTGGAAGAACTGCTGAATCCACGACGACGAAAAACAGATAACTCGCGCTATCTCAGCTTGTTAGACTTGGCGGCTTAGCCGGACAGCAATGGTTCAAGATATTTATTTTCTGTCGAAAAAATCCGCTAGAATATCTTTAATTACCTGCTGCGCCTTGTCAATGCCTGATATTTCAATCAGGCGATTGTAGTCCTCAATTTCATTTCCAGTGAAGATAATGGAAATGATCCGCTGCTGCTTGCCAGCAATATGTTCATAATCCTCTGGATATGCCCAGAAGCACTGCACACAAAAGGCAACGTCTTTTCGCTCCCAATTTTTGCAATGTTCGCATACCCAAGATTTTGCTCTATTTGCAGATGGCGATAGTAACATAAACGACTCAATATTCAGTTCATTCTGCTCACCGCCAATTTCATAAGGTATACGATGATCTACCTGTAAAAGACTTTCGTCCATCGCTTCAAAATAAACAAAGCATTTACTACCGTATTTTTCTATTAAAGCTTGTTTTAGTGCTTTAGATAACGCTGTTCTGCCTGCTGACTTCGAGAGCTTATTTTTCGCCGTGTCAGGCTTGCCAAATCTATAGGCTGCTATTCTTCTGCCGTCTGTGCCTTCAATGCGATAGGTCTCAAGCGGAATGCCCTGTTCTCTGACATCTCTTGCCGCACGAGGAGGATGGTTGTACCCATAGAGTTCTTTTAATTCTTGAGAAGTAACGAATCCATGCTGTAAAATGTGTTGGATGACTGTGCGTGGGCGTTTTGTTTTAATAGAATTTATTAAGTCCAAAAATGCCTTTGGGTAGACATTCATCATAATTTACTCCGTGATTGTCATCAAAGGCATTTGCGTAGGAATCGTTTTGACCGGGATGGCTGTTTCAGCAAGACTTTTACTCACATATAAGGATTCGTATGTAATATCTCGCTTCCCAAGTAGAATTGCTTGCGTTGACAGACCAGCTTTGAGCAAAAATTTTTTGCAATTCAGCGATTGCGGCAATTCATTCCCATATTTTTTGCCGCCGCTCACGCCATCGTAACTGATAATGTAGTCAACTCCTTTTTGATTAAGAGTTTCAATGGCATCTGACAAATCATCAAAACTAATGCCAACAAAATATCTATTATCTCTTGTATTGGAAACCCCTTGATATGGAGGATCCATATATACAATGTCCCCTTGAACGGCTACTTCCAGAATTTGCCGGAAGTCCACGGATGAAAAAGTAGTTTTTCCTTTCAGCAAAGCTGAAATAGCATAGGCGTTTTCTGCAACATTCTTTGGATTCGTTCCATGTCGCCTTTTGTCGGGGGATTGGTTGAAATTTCCATTTTTTCCGTAACGGACAGAACCTTTAACACACCGTGCAAGAAGATACAGCATATTTTCCGCAGTTTGCTCGCCTGTATTAAAGCAATCCCTAATATGATAGAAGTGTTTAATGTGCCCTTCCGGGTAAGTAAATTGCTCAGTCCAAATCTTGGCATATTTTTTAACCAGATCTGTTGGTGTGTCTACTGCCGCTCGTAACAGGCAAATAACTGGATTATTGATGTCATTTATATAGTACTGCATTGCACGTTGTTCATTCGATACTGCAATTGTTATTGCGGCCATGCCTGAAAATGGTTCAAGCAGACGATTAAATTTGCGCGGCATATATCTGAGTATTTGCTGTGCAAGAATTCTTTTTGAACCTTGATATTGAACTATGTGAGGAATCCTTCCGTTCATTTCGACATTTTCCTGCAATGCTTATGCAATTTTTTAGACTGTCTATCATCAGATTCGATCTCAATAAGAGCAGAAATATCATTATTCACGACAGGCATACCCTGCTGCATATATCGGTAAAATTCATCTCGCAGCCTTTTACGCGCTCACGCTTGCCGGACGAAAGCGTCGTTTCGTCCTTCGCGTTTACGCGGGCGGCTTGCGTATTGGCAGCCGTAGCCCCATCCGGGGCGTACGGATAACCACCCCTTGCGGAAACGCTGCGCCGCTGCCAGGTTCCCTTCCCCGCCGCCAAAGCAATTTCGCTTTGAAATTGCCCTATTGACTGCGAAATTCGGCGCCGGGCCGAGCCCCGGAAGGCGGCCCGCCGAGAATATCCCTCATGGCCGCGAGAAAGGCGGCGTTTTCCCGCGCATTTCCCACGCTGACGCGCAGATGCTCCGGCAGGTCGTAGCTTTCGAGCCGGCGGATGATGATGCCTTTTTCAAGCAGGGCTTCAAAGCAGGTTTTGGCGGGTATGCCCTTTGGGGGAAGCTGGAAGAGCAAAAAATTGGCGGCAGAAGGCCAGACCTGACAATGCATCTCCGCCAGTCCCCGCCCGAGAACTTGCCTGCCTTCGCGCACGGCGGCCAATGTGGCCTTGCGAAAAGCGGTGTCGGCAAGACTCGCCAGGCCGGCCTCCTCGGCAAGAATGTTGACGGAGAAAGGCAGACGGGCGCGCCAGAAACATTCCGCCGCCGAGTGGGGCAGAATGCCATAACCGAGCCTGAGGCCGGCCAAAGCGTAGCTTTTGGAAAAAGTACGCAAAAAGACGGCGTTTTCCGGCAGATCACGGGAAGCCAGCAGGGAGAAGGCCGCCTCATCGTCCGCGAAATCAATGTAGGCCTCGTCCACGACCAGCAGGCAGCACGGAGCGGCTTCGGCAAGGCGTCCGGCCAACGTCTTTACCGCTTGGCGCGGCGGACAGTACCCGGAGGGATTGTCCGGCGTTGTGATGAAGACAAGTCGGGTCTTGTCGTCCACCAGGTTGAGCAGAGCCTCAAAATCGAAAGAAAAATCGTTCCGGGCGATGTTGAGCGGGCAGCGGCGCACTTCCACGCCGCTGATGCGGGACTGTATGGGATAGATGCTGAAGCACGGCTCAAAGCAGACGACGGAGTGTTTGCCCGGCTCAGCGAAAAGACGGATGAGCAGGTCGATGATTTCATCGGAACCGTTGCCCGCGACAATACGGCTCTGGTCAATGCCGTGCAGTTCAGCCAGCGCTTTGACAAGGCGCGGGTTGCCGCCTTGCGGATAGCGGAAGGCATAGGCCGCGTGACGGCGTATGGCCTCCAGCACAAGGGGCGAAGCTCCCAGCGGATTTTCATTGCTGGCCAATTTGATGACCTGAGTCAGCCCGTACTTTTGCTGTATCTCCGCTATGGACAGGCCGGGAGAATACGGATCAAGCCGTTCTATTGCCGGGCGCACGCTGATTGGCGACATAGTTTTTCCCGCCGCGCTAAACCCCGAGGCACGCCGTTTTTGCCGGAATTTTCACGCCAGGGGCCTTTGGGGGCGTATGGTCAGAACCGGCACCCGGGCGTTTTTGACCACTTTTTCCGCCACAGAGCCGAAAAGGATGCGGTCAATGCCCTTGCGGCCATGTGTGCCCATAACAATAATATCCGCGTTTTCGTCATGGGCCCGATTGAGTATTTCCTCGGCCGCATAGCCGACCAGCACATGGCTTGTGGCCTCAATGTCGGAAAAATGTTCCGCCACAAAATCCTCCATGGATTTTTCCGCGCCGGTCACTATCTCTCCCACAAAATTTTCAATGGTGTTCGGCGGCACATGAAAGCCCACATACTGACTCAGGGAGGGGGCCGTGTAGACCACAAGAACTTTGGCGTTGTGCGCCTTGGCCAGCAGGGCGGCATATTCGGCAACGGCCTTGCTGTGTTCCGAAAGATCCACAGCGCAAAGGATTTTTTTGATTTCCGGCATAGGGCAACGCTCCATTGTTTTGCGGCGCGGACTGGAGCAATTTCACTTTGAAATTGCTCCGGCGGCGAGACGAACGTCTCGCCGCTCACTGCCAGGGCGCAGGCGAAATTTACTTCCCGCAAGGGAGAGGCATCCGTCCACAAGGGATCGGCATCCGTAAGCCCCTTCGGGCTACGGATGCCGATCGCCGTTAAGCGCCGCAGCAAGTGCCAAAGTTAATTTGCTCCGGGACATTTTACCTCTGAAAGTCCGCAACAAGTTATCAATGCCGGTATACGCCACATTGGACTTTTTTGCAATGGACAAGAGTTTATTAACCTATTACTGTAAAAAAAAAGGCAAATTTTTCCTGCTGTTGGCGGTGTGGCATCGTGAAATCATCGGTTTTCAGCACTTGGCAGAAAATTTGCATATTGATGCCCGGAGCGCCAACCCTGGAGGCCATTATGAAGATACGTCCCGAACAGTTGAACAACCTGCTGCCCGTGCAAGGGGTGACTACCGGTGCGCCCGGCGGGCAGACAAAGGCGACTGGCGCCTTTGAAGACATTCTGGCTGAGGAGCAGCTCAGGGTCAGCGTCGAAAACAGCGGCAGCGCCATTGCCCCGCCTCCGCCCGGAACCGGGCGGACGGACATTATCGGGAACATGCTTCTGGGCGTTGAAGAGGAAACTCCCGTCAGCGCCGACGAAGCCGTGCTTGACGAGGCTTTCGGCCAGGTTTCGGGAACCCTGGATTTGCTGGACAAATACAGCGCTTCCCTGGGGTCGGCCGATTCTCTGCGAGAAGCCTACTCGCTGCTGAACGACATTGACGGCAAGGTGGCTGATATTGAACAGGATGCCGCCAGGCTGCGTACGCAAAACCCGGTGCTGGATTCTTTGCTGGATGAGTTGAAGACCATTGCATTGACGGAAAAAATAAAATTCAACCGCGGGGATTATTTGCCTGAGTAATCCCGCCATTGTCCGGAGCCGTGCAATCCAGGGCTTGCACGGCTCCGTTCGTTTTTAAATCACGCCCGCCCCGAGCTGCTTTTCAAAATAGTCAACGGTTTTTTCCAAGCCTTCCCGAAGGGACACAACAGGCTCCCACCCCAATTTTTCACGAGCCAGGCTTATATCCGGGCGACGCTGTTTGGGGTCGTCGTGGGGCAGGGGACTGTAAACAAGGGGAGAACGGCTGCCGGTGAGTTCCAGCACAAGTTCCGCCAACTCCCTTATGGAAAATTCACCGGAATTGCCCATATTCATCGGACCGGTGAAGTCTTCCGGCGAAGCCATGAAGCGCGTCATGCACTCGACAAGATCGTCCACATAGCAGAAGGAGCGTGTCTGGCCGCCGTCGCCGTAGATGGCGACAGGCTCGTTTTTGAGGGCCTGGATGATGAAGTTGGAAACCACGCGACCGTCATTGGGATGCATTCTTGGCCCATAGGTATTGAAAATGCGGCCCACCTTCACGGGCAATCCGCTTTGCCGCCAGTAGGCGAAAAACAGCGCCTCGGCGCAGCGTTTGCCCTCGTCATAGCAGGAGCGCAGTCCATTGGGGTTGACATGCCCCCAATAGTCTTCGGTCTGAGGGTGGACTTCCGGATCCCCGTAGACTTCACTGGTGGACGCCTGGTAAATGCGAGCCTTGAGACGTTTGGCGAGCCCCAGCATATTGATGGCTCCGTGCACGCACGTTTTAATGGTCTGCACCGGGTCGTGCTGATAGTGTATGGGAGAAGCCGGGCAGGCAAGATTGTAGATTTCGTCCACTTCCACATAGAGCGGAAAGGTGACGTCGTGGCGGATGAGTTCAAAGCGCCGGTTGTCCATAAGATGTTCCACATTGGCACGGGCGCTGGAAAAGAAATTGTCCGCGCAGAGGACTTCATGGCCCATATCCAGCAGGCGCTCACACAGGTGGGAACCCAAAAAACCCGAACCCCCGGTCACAAGAACACGTTTTCTCAGATGCATGTTTTTTCTCCTTGTCGTTCCGCCGGCGTGTAGTCCATGACGCGCTGTACAGGAGTAAAGCCCGCCGCCCGGATGATGTCGTGTATCTCTTCCCGCGAAAGACGGTAGGACACTCCCGCCGCAGCCACCACGTTTTCCTCGATCATCAGGGAACCGAAATCGTTGGCGCCGTAAAAAAGCGCAAGTTGCGCCGTCTGGGGGCCCATGGTCACCCAGGACGCCTGCATGTTCGACACATTGTCGAGAACAAGGCGGGCAACGGCGAGCAGCCGGAGGTAGGCCGGCGCGGGCAAGGGCTGGCGGAAAATTTTTGTGTTCGCCGGTTGAAACGTCCAGGGGATGAAGGCCGTGAAGCCGCCCGTGCGATCCTGCAAATCCCGGACGGCAAAAAGATGATCCAGCCGATGGGCCGGAGTCTCCTCATGGCCGAACATCATGGTGGCTGTGGTGCGCAGGCCGAGCTTGTGGGCCTCTTCCATAACAAAGAGCCACTGGTCGGCGGAGCATTTGTTGGGAGACACCCTGGCCCGGATGTCATTGTGCAGGACTTCCGCTCCGCCGCCCGGCAGGGAATGCAGTCCGGCCGCCTTGAGACGGGAAAGGACATCCCTCACCGGGATGTCGAATTTTTCGGACCAGAAAAAAATTTCCGGCGGGGAAAAGGCATGGATGTGCAGGGCGGGCCATGTGGCGCGCAGCCAGCGCAGCAGGTCTTCGTACCATTCCAGCGGCAGGCCCGGATGATGTCCGCCCTGGAGCAGAATCTGGGTCCCGCCGAGGCGCAAGGCCTCCTCAATTTTGTCCGCCATTTCCTCACGGCTGACCACATAGCCCCGGCCGCTTTCCGGCGGTTGAAAAAAAGCGCAGAAACGGCAGCCGCACACGCAGACGTTGGAGTAGTTGATATTGCGGTCGCCGACATAGGTCACCACCGGATCGGGGTGCAGGCGTAAGCGCATGACGTGGGCAAGGGCCGCCAGCGTATGCATGTTTGCCTTGAAATACAGGGCTTCCGCCGCAGAACGGTTCAGCCGCTCGCCGCGTTGCGCCAGAGCCGCCGCCTCGCGCACGTCCGGACTTTCCGTAAAAGCGCTGTGCGCCGGTTCAAAGGGCATAGCCGGCCTCCATGTCGCCCATTACATGCGGCGCGTTGGCCATATCCGGACTGAGGCTTTCAAACACGGCGTTGCGCCGTATCGGCCTGAATCCGGAATCGCGTATCATTTCTTCCAGTTCCCTGATGGTCAGCCCCCGGGAAGAGTCTGCGCCGGCCATGCGCCCGATATGCTCCTCAATAATGGTTCCGTCCACATCGTCCGCGCCGAACCAGAGGGCCGTCTGTGCGGTTTTTTGCCCCAGCATCACCCAATAGGCCTTGATGTGGGAGATATTGTCCAGCATCAGCCGGGAAACGGCCACAGTGCGCAATTGATCAAGGCCGCGACAGGCGGCGGATTTTTTTTCAGGCAGCTTGAGGGCGTTGTTTTCCGTCAAAAAGGGCAGGGGGATAAAGCAAGTGAAGCCGCCGCTTTTGTCTTGCTGTTCGCGCAGGCGGCAAAGGTGATCCACGCGGTGGGCGTATGTCTCCAGATGGCCGAAAAGCATGGTGCAGTTGGTTTTTATGCCCAGCGAATGCGCCTCTGCGGAAATGCGCAGCCAGGTTGCGGCATCCGCCTTACGCGGGCAGATTTGCCTGCGTAGCGCCTCATCAAAAATTTCCGCTCCGCCGCCGGGCATCATGACGAGCCCGACCGCCTGGAGGCGCTTGAGCACCTCCAGGGTGCTCATGTTCTCAAGTTGTGCGAAATGCGCTATTTCCACCGGAGTGAAGGCTTTGACAGGCAACAGGGGATTATATTTCCGCACGGCATGGAAAACCTCCTCAAACCAGGACAAAGGCAGGTCGGGATGGCAGCCGCCCACAAAGTGCAGTTCGTCGAGGCGCAGCGGGCTTTGATCAGCCGCGCGCAGACGTGCGAGGATGTCCTCCCTGCTCAGGACAAAGGCGCCGGGCTCGCCGGCATTATTCCGGCGGAAGGCGCAGAAGACGCAGTCGTTGATGCAGATGTTGGTATAATTGATTTGTCTGTTGACCACATAATAGACGGCGTCTCCGTGCAGGCGCGCCCGCACGTGCATGGCGAGCGCCCCGAGTGCGGCGATGTCGGGGCAGGCGAAGAGCGCGAGGCCGTCTTCGCGGCTCAGCCTGCGGGCGGTGAACACTTTGTCGTATATGGACGAGAGGCCGAGTTTCGCATAATATGTCGCGTCAAGCATGTATCGGAATCCTGTCCGGCGCCGTAGCGCGCGAAAAAGTAGAATACGGCAGTTGCCGGCGAACCGTGCGGTGTTGGGGGCCGCGTGGCGGCTTCGGGTATTTGCTCTGAATCTGAATTCATACCTCTGTTCCGCATATACTGTCAATGTGGAGAAAACCTGAGGGGAGTTTATGGAGAAAACACCTGCCGTCCTGTCGCTGGGCCTTTCCCCCTGCCCCAACGACACCTATATTTTCCATGCCCTGTTGCGCAACCTGGTGGAAAGTCCCTTTATTTTCAAGCCGTACATGGCCGACGTTGAAAAACTCAACACTTTGGCCCGGAGCGGTACTCTTGACGTGACAAAGCTTTCCCTGGGCATTGTTCCGCATATTATGCGCGACTATGCCCTGCTTTCTTCCGGGGCCGCTCTGGGTTGGGGCGTGGGGCCTCTGGTCGTGGCTCGAAGATTTTTGCCGGAGCCGGCTTGGGGTAAAGCGTGTATGGCTGTACCCGGCCTCATGACAACGGCGAATCTGCTGCTTGATCTGCACGGGGGCTTTCAGGGGGAGCGCCGGGAAATGCCTTTCAATGAAGTCATGCCCGCCGTGCTGCGCGGCGGGGCGGATATGGGCGTGATCATCCATGAAGGCCGTTTTACCTATGAACGTCACGGCTTGGTGAAAATTTTGGATTTGGGCGAATGGTGGGAAAATTTTTTTCACATGCCCCTGCCCCTGGGGGTCATTGCCGTGCGGCGCCATATCTCCGGACAAGCGGCCTTGGCTGTGGAGAGGGCCATTACGAAAAGCCTTGCCTATGCCGAGGCTCATCCTGAAGCATCCGGGGAATTTGTGCGCGCCCATGCCCGTGAAATGGACGAAGAGGTCATGCGGGCGCATATCAGGACTTTTGTGACGGATTTCAGCCGTGAACTGGGTTCGGCGGGCAAAGCGGCAGTTGAGGAGCTTGTGGCCCGCGCGGCGGAATTGCGCGGTTTGAAAGCACCCGCCCAGGGCTTGTTTTTGTGAATCGCCGCTTAAACAAGCCGAGGGAGGCATGATGCGCGTTGTTCTTGTTTTTCTTCTGCTGGCGGGTCTGGCGGGGCCGGTATCGGCGGCTGGAGTTTCCAAGACTGTGGCGCAATACGCGCGGGACATGGAGGAATATTACAAAAACGGCAAATCCGAGATTTTGCCCGGGCTTTTGCGGGTTTTTGAGACGCAGGGAGTGCTTGCCGACGGGGAAAAACGCCTTGTCACTGCGGCCTTTCTGGCCGAGGTTCTGCGCCGCGATCCGACGGCGCGCGGGCGCTTGCTGACCGGAGCGGGCAATTTCGGGGACAATGCCCGTAAAACTTTGGCCTGGGCCGCGCATCTGGCCTGCCTGGCGGACAGGGATACCCTGCTTGCCTCGTTCATCAGGCCTGGCGAGGATATTTTGGCCCGCCAGATAAAGGCAAGCCCGGCTCCTCTGGAGAAGTGGGACATTTACTCCGAGCCTTCCGTGCTGCGCATGTACTGGGCGGCCTTTCTGGCCTCGGGGGATGCGCGCCCGCTTGACGCCATCATCGGGGCCGCCTTGCGCTATGCCGATCTCAATGCCGCGGGCTTGAGCGGAGACGCCTGTTTCGCCGTGGCCGCCGCCGCCGCCGCCCTGCTCTATGAACAGGCGCCGCACCACAGGCTTGTACGGGTACGCTTGCGGGAGGAACTCGGCAAGGAACCCCAAAACTCTCCCAAAGCCGGCACGTTGCGCGGCATTTTGCGTGATCAGAGCAAATTATAACACTTTCAATATTAATTTGCTCCAGGGCAATTCCACTTTGAGACTGCTCTGGCGGCGGAGCGAAGGAAACCTGGCAGCTAGGCAAAAAGAATCAGAGCGATAAACTCCAGGTCTTCCCTGCCCGTATTCAATATGCCGTGCTCTTCTCCGGAAGGACAGACAGTCACATCGCCGGCCCTGACGGTTACCTCATTACCGTTGTCATTATACAGCCCTTCGCCCCTGAGGATGTAGTACACCTCAAATTCGCCGTCATGGCTGTGTTTGCCGAGACCGCAGCCGGGCTTGAGGATATTGTGGTTGAACAATCTGCCCTTGTCCGCGAATTCGTCCGGATTCAGAAGCTGCGCCATCCATGTCTCGCCGGGGCCGCCGAATCTCACCGCACTCAATGTGACTCGTTCCCTGTCCTTACGTACCACTGCCCACCTCCTGTACCGCGCTGCTTCTTACCCGCGCGGAAAGCCGTCTCACATGTTCGCGCGGCGCGCGCCGCCGCGAAGGCGGCCTTTTGCCGCGCCAAGGCAACTCCTTGATGTGTATGTCCATCTGCGGGAAAGCCACCTCAATGGCCTGCCTGCGAAACTCTTTCTCCATCTCCAGCCGGATGTCGGAGGAAGTGGAGGCACCCACATCGTAGTCCTTTACCCAAAAACGCAAAACAAAGTCAAGGGAACTCGCCCCGAAATCCACAAAAGCTGCGCTGGGAGCGGGATATTTGAGAATGTTGTGATGGGCCTGAGCAATGCCCAGCATAATTTTCATCACTGTTTCGGTATCAGAGCCATAGGCCACGCCCACCCGTATTTCGCGGCGCACCGAACGGCTGTTGCGCGTCCAGTTAATGAGGCGGCTGGAGACAAATTCGGAATTCGGCACATAGATGAGGGCATTGTCGTAAGTTTCCACCATCGTCGCGCGAACGCTTATTTTCCGAACTCTGCCGGTGACCCCTCCCACTTCCACCACATCGCCGGCCTGAAGCGTACGGCTGAAAATCAGAATAAGTCCGGAAACAAAATTGTTGACGATTGTCTGCATACCGAAGCCTATGCCCACGGAAAGCCCGCCGGCGACCATGGCCAGATTGCTCAGTTCCATCCCCAGGGAACGCAACGCGAAAAGGCCGAAAACACACCATACGGCGTAGGTGTAGGCGGTCTGCATGGGCGGTATCAGCGTTGCGTCAATGGTCAAGCCCTGGCCGGGCAGTTTGGCGAGCAACCGCGTCCCCATAGCCACAGCCGTGCGCGCCAGATAAAAAACGCTGACAATAAGAAGCAACTGAATGACATTGAAGCGCGTCGCCCCCACATTGACGCCCTTGAGCAGGTATTCCCCCAACAGATACAGCCCGCCGGGCAAGGTCGCCAACCAGAGCAGCACGCTCGACACGGCCGTAACCAGCGCCACCGGCGCAGCCAGAGCAAGCAGCAGATGCCCCATGGCGGCCCGCGCGCCTTCGCTGGGCAGTTTGCCGTTAAGATCATTGATAAGGGCCATGCTGCCGAGGCACATCTCCAGCGCCAGCGAGAAGGAGACGAAAAGCAGGTACAGGGCCATGCTGTGGGTATGCAGGCCCAGCATGGTCAACACAAGGCACAGCCACAGCACGATGGTCTCGCTTTCCAGAACGCCGCTCTCCAGAGACAGAGAACAGCGCGCATCCCCGTGTTTGCCGCGCGCCCGGACAAGGGCAATAATGACAAAGGCGCCCCAGAGCGCCAACGTCACTGCCCTGGCCAGCGGCAGATACAAGAGCGCATAAGCGCAGAAGGTCAACGGCATAAGCCGCCGGAAAGGCGCGGCGTCGCCTCCGGCTTCGGGGTGTTTCAGACGGCGCATGTCCCAGGCAAGGCATATCTGGCCGGCAATGATGAACAAATTGCCCAGAGCAAGCAGAAAACGATAAAATTCCCCGTCGGCGGAAAAGGAAGCCGCCAGCAATGAAAACCCCAGACAGAGAAAGGGGCAGGAAATGCGGAAGATTCGGCGCGCCGGATGCGGGGATTCCGGGGTGAGCAGACGTCTGGCCAGAAGAACGACAGCCAGACCGGTAAAACACAGCCCCGTAACGAAGCGTAACACCGCCGACGCCCACTGTTCGGCCGAGGTCGGCAATTCTACCGGCAGGCGCAGCGACATGCCCTGCGCGGCAACACGCATCGTCTCCGGAACGCGCTCCCAGAGGGACATGCTCAGCCAAGGCACAGGGTCGTGCAAGTAATAGTCTTTCCAGAGAAAGGGCAGATGGGAGGCTATGTCCTCCTGAGTTTTCCACAGCCGCTCCAGCAAAGCCGAAGAGGGTTCCAGAGCGCGGTTGTACATGGCCAGCACCCCCGCAAGACGGGATTTCGCCTGGGCGATGGCCTTGAGGTAAGCCTGCATTTCCGCGCTGCCCCGCCCGTTGCGTACATCTTCGGGCAGACTGTCGGCAAGCTGGGAAACACGATCAAGCAGCGTCTGGGTTTCGGTGCGCGCCTGCATAAGCGGCTCCAGATGCTGCCGCACAATACGCATGGTGGCAGAGATGCGTCTGCTGACGGCCTCCAGCGGATTGGGCCAGTCCTTGAAATTATTGGTCAGTACAAGCAGACGGCGCGCTTCTTCCTCAAAAGGACGGATTTTTTTGTTAAGGTCTGCCGTTTCCGCGCTGAATCCATCTCTCAGAGCAATGGCCCTGGTGTTGATCTCGTTCAGCATCCCCCGCTGGTCCGACCAGACGTTTTCCCAGGGATCAACCCCTTCCTGTTTTACTTCGGCCGCCGGATTATCCGGCTGAGACACGGCCGCGAATCCCATTGAAGGACGCAACAAAGCCGTCAGAAAAAGCAGCAGAATACTCATGCACCGCAGCATGACAAAACTCCTTGAAAAACGTTCCGCGCGGAAGTACATTGTAACGGCGCCGCCAAAAAATTTTCGCATTGAAAATGCTCCTGCGGCCGCGAAAGCGAACACCCGCCGCCAAGAGGCCAGCACGGTTCATTCGCGCTGTTCAAGGCCGAAGCGGGTGTGGCCAAAAGGCACGATGCATGCGAAGTCTCAACAATAATTTTCTCTGAAAACTTGCGTCCTCCGCAAAGGGAACCGCCATGCCCGCCGTCCTGCCTGGAGAAACAGACCTCTACGCCGTCACCGATGCCCGTCTTTCCCTGGGTCGTCCGCTTGCTGTTGTGGCTGAAGGCCTTCTTAACGCCGGAGTGCGGATTTTACAATACAGGGAAAAAAAGCTCAAGGCGGGTCAAATGCTTGAGGAGTGCCGCCTGCTGCGCGAATTGACGCGCCGGGCCAAGGCATGCTTCATCGTCAACGACCACATTGACATTGCTCTTTTGACGGAGGCCGACGGCGTGCATATAGGCCAGGAAGACCTGCCCATCGCCGATGTACGCCGCCTTGTGGGGCCAAAAATGCTCATCGGCCTCTCCACGCACAGCCCCGATCAGGCCAGGGCGGCGCAAGCGGCCGGGGCGGACTATATCGGCGTAGGCCCCATCTTCGCCACCCAAACCAAGGAGGACGTCGTCGCCCCCGTGGGCTGCGACTATCTGGACTGGGTGACGCGCAACATGGATATGCCCTTTGTGGCCATCGGCGGCATCAAGGAAAACAATATCGCGGAAGTGACGCGGCACGGCGCGCGTTGCTGCGCCCTGGTCTCCGAGCTGCTGGGAGCGCGGGACATCGCCGCGAAGGTCAAGGCCGTGCGGGCGGCGATGAAGGCGGCTGTCTGACGGTTATTGCAGGGCCTGGCCGATGCTCTGATGGTAGCCCCGCATACGCTGTTTTTCGCGGCGAGAACGTTGCAGCCCTTCGCGCGCGACATCTCTGGCGGCGCTTGCCAGGGCCGTCAGATGCTCCTGCAGCCGGGTAAGATCCACAAGGCGCCTTCTATACTGGTCCGTAGCGTCTGTTTCCAGTTCGCTCCAGGCCTGGCTGATGATTTCGCCGCGCCGGTCGGCCAACTTCACCGCTTCATCATAATTGCCCATCTCAAGGGCCGCCATTTCCCGATGAGCGATTTCCACAGCCTTGTCCAGCAAACGCACTCCCCGGCTCATAATTCATATCCTCAATGCGTTTTTCCCGCGCCGCCGGCTTGATGCGGCGGCGCGGAAAGAAACAGCCGTTTCATGATTACTGAACAATGCACCGCTTCATCAACTGATTCAGGTGCTCGCTCACGACACGCCATTCCTCGCACATGGGCAAAAATTCGTATTCCAGCAGATCCGCAAGCAAAATCCAATCTTCCATTTCCAGGGACTCGCTCATTTCAGTGAGCAACTCGGAGAGCTTGTCCGTCAGGTCCGTGAATTCCGGATCCCGTTCCTTGGCGTAATTTTCGCGCAGAACGGCTGTCATGCCCATAAAATCGCGGGTCACGTCCAACATGTCCTGCAAAAGCTCCAGAGCATCGGAATTGGCGGCCTCGCGAAACAAACGCGCCACATGGCGGGCGCCCGTGCCCATCATGCGGGCCACCTTGCTCATTTCCGCCGCGATGTCCATAGCCATTGCCCCGGCGGAAACAGTACGAACTTCCACAGAAGCGATGGAGTTGCACGTAATGTCTTCGGCCTGATGGGGATAGATTTCGGAAAAACTCTCGTTATTCACAAAAACGTCTGTGACAACGCGATCTTCCATATCCTGTTCTTCCATCACATGCGTCAACACTTCTTCCAGGTTGCCGAAATTGGAAACTTCCTTGCCGCTCCTGCGGCCATCTACAATAATCATGAGTCCCTCCTTGCTCCCCACAGGGAAAATTGTTTCGCGCCCAAGACGCGATAAAGAATATGCAATGTCTGTGCCAATAACTCTATCCTTTTTGCGCCGCACTCCATCGGTCAAGGTGTCCGGCCAGTAATTCCGTCAGACGCAGAGTTTCTCTCATGTCGCCGCCGCGATCCTGCACAAGCTCACGCCAGAAATGACTTAAGGAGGCCAACGGCGGGCAGGCGTCAAGCGCCTGCCGCAAGCGCTCGCAATTTCTTAAAAACAGCTGCCCCGCCATGGCGTTCTGCCCTGCCAGCCTCCCCTGTTCCGTCAGCAGGGCAAGCATTTGCGCCGCCCGTGCCAGCACAGGAGCCACCCTGTTCCGAAAATCCGGAGAAAGGGCGGACAAGGGCCTTTCCGTTTCAGAGGACGGGCCTGCGCCAGCCCCCCTGTCCAATTCGTCAAGAATCTGACGCCAAACTGTACGCTGCTGCTCCAGCCAGCGGCTCCGGTCTTCAACCTCATGCGCGGACAGGCAACGCAACGAGGCAAAACCATGCTTATCCGTAGCGGTAATCCACACGCGAGCCTGCTCCCGCAGGGCCTGAGAAGGTATGCCCCAGGCGCCGCTCTCAAGGCGTTCCAGGAGTATATCTCCGACCAGGCGGGGACTGATGCGCCTCAAACATGCCTCCCCCGACGAACAGGCGCTGCCGTACGCGCAGGGATGGCAGGAAATGGCCGGCTCCAGGCAGCAGCAATCCTCCAGATAGGGGCCGGTATCCCAAGGCTGAGCCGAGGCGAGAAAAAAAGCCAGGCAGGAAACGCCAAGGCCGGCGGCCAGATGCATGGTGCCCGTATCGTTGGTCACGAGAAGCCGCGTTCGGCCAAGAATGGCCGCCAATTCCGGAATGCCGGTTTTGCCCACGGCGTTGACAAAAGGGCTTGAGGCGCGGGCGGAATATGCGTCAGCCAGGCCTTGCTCGGCTTTTGTTCCCAGCAGAACAGGACAGAAGCCCGCCGTTTTCCAAAGACCTTCGCCCAACTCTGCAAAATATTCCGCCGGCCACTGCCGCCGGGTCTCGCTGGCGCCGAGTTGAAAGCCTACATAACCGCGCAGATGCGCCGCATCTCCCTTTCCGGCGTTTTCAACCTGCCGGAGTAACTCCTCCGCTGCGGCGCCGGCAAGGAGAGATGGCTTTTCCAGAACAAAAACCCCCGGACGACGCGTCGTTTCCGGAGAGCAGAGCGCGGCTCCCATTCTGCGGAACATGTCCGCAATGTTGAACGGCGTATTGACGCGGCTTGCCGAGGCTCCACTCAAAAACGAAGCCCACACGCTCCCGTTCACGCCGAAACCTTCCGGGTCCATGCCGAATCCCAGAACGTTCCTGGACGGTGGAGTCAGGAGTTTGGCCAGCAAACGCGCCGGCAGAGTGGGCGTGAGATTGATGACCCGGTCAGGCCGCGTTTTTTCCCCGATTTCCCTGGCCAGCGCCAACAGACGCGCGGCCGCGCTCCGCCAGCACCGCTGCGTGTCCGCCAGCAGTTTGGCGCCCGGCAGAATATAAACATGCTCCACATGACGCATAAGGCTTGAAGCCGGAGCGAAATTTTCCAGACAAACAAGACTTATCTTGTGTCCGCTGTCGTGCATGTCCTCAATCAAAGGTTGGCTTTGCAGCATGTCCCCCAAACGGGTGAGGTTGAGCAGCAGAATATGTTGGCTCATAAAGGCGGTTTTCATCAGGCCAGGGCGTGCGTTGCGCCACCGGCGTCAAGCATGTTCAGGGCCAGCATTTTTTCTCTCACAAAACGCCGTGCCACCGAATCCTGGATTTCCTTGGTTGACGAACCGAACTGGCCGACACGCAAGGCATAAACATTGCTTATCAATTGACGCTCGTAAGCCGACCCCACCCCTTTGCCGCTCATGTCGTCGGCCCTGTCGAAAAGACGCGCCGCGCCCGCCGGCCCGTGCTGCACGGCCGTGCTCCAAATTACTTCGCGCATGACGGGCGAAAGATTTCCTTCCTCCAGGCGCGTCCGTTCCACAATAGCCGCGAGAGCCGGCTTGTAGTGGCTTTCGTGAATGAAACCCTCCTGAAGTCGCTCAAAACGCTCCGGCTCCTCCCGCGCTATGTTCCGCCAGATATCGGGCATCCGCCCCTTGCGGCCGCCGGTGTCCGCCGGGCCGCCCCGGCGCAGGCGATCCGCTATGTCCGGCGCCCGCTCATCCAGAAACTTCAGAAAATCCTTCATGCCGCCCACGCGGGAGGCTATCTGGTATTTGCCGTAAGAGGTTCCACCCGTGCCGTCATAGCCGATGGCCGCAATGCCCTCGCTCCCGGATTCAAAACGCGCCGAAAGCCGTCCGATTTCGCCGCTTTCCGCCGTGGGGGCCGGCTTGTTCGACTCCGTCGCTTTTTTGACGGCTCCGCTTCTGGTACGGATAAAGTCGTCCGTCTTCAGGGCAAAACCCGGGCTTTCACCAGTATTCAGGCCGTTGCCGGGCCGTGGCGAAACATTGTTTCGGTTGCCGGCCAGCGGAATGCCTTCCGGACTCCAGGTCAGATGCGAACGGCGCATCTCCAGGCGCGCCGCAGATTCCTGAATGAACCCGGCATTGCCGTCCACGCTCTTTCCGGGCAAGCCGGCCGCATCTTCCGCTTGGCGCCGCTGTTTTTTTTCGGCCATCACGGCGGCAAAGGAAGCCCCGCTGCGCGGCGGGCGCAGCGCGACGGCGGAAGAAACAGGGGCTGCCTTCCCCGCGCCTGTGGAATGCGCGCCTGGGGGGCTTATAAGAAATGAGGAAAGTGACATGGCGCGTCCTCCTTGTCTGCTGTGCGGACAGTCATTCAGTGAAAATCATTTAGCAAAAACAGTGCCAATAACAGCCACGGGCGTGAATATCCGGCTGAATTCCGGGCGGAGCGAAGTGTATCAAGACATACATGAGCTTCGCACGGGGCGAGCCTGACGCGGTATCAGGCAAAGTGAGCCAATACCCTGAAAACGGCAACCTTGCGCCGGCGGAGGAAACAGGGCATACTCGGCCGCAAGCAAAAAAAGATTGTTGACAGAGTTTTCTCTGACGACAGCCCGCCGCGAAGCGCAAACGCGATCCATTCACGCCGTAAAGCCTCGAGCGGACATGCCTTCACAAATCCGCCGAAGGTGGGGTTGTCATCCATTTGGGAGCGTTCATGAAAGTTCAATTTTTGGGAGCGGCCAGAACCGTCACCGGATCCTGCCATGTCATTGAGGCGTGCGGCAGACGCTTTTGCGTGGACTGCGGCATGCATCAGGGCAACAGGGCCATTGAAGCCCGCAATCGTGACGTCAGGGTTTACAGACCGCGGGAATTGGACTTCATTCTCATAACCCACGCGCATATTGACCATTCCGGCCTCCTGCCCCTGCTGGTCAGAGAGGGATTTGACAAAGCGGTGTACTGCACCGGCGCCACGGCCTCCCTTTTGCGGATTATGCTGGAAGACAGCGCCCATATCCAGGAGATGGAGGCTCTGCGCCAGCGGGAAAAATATGAACGCCGCGGCCTGAAAAACCCGCTCCCGCCCCTTTACACCGTGGAAGACGCGCAAAAGGCCGCCAACCTGCTCACGGTCGTGGAATACCACAAAACGTTTACCCCCGCCCCCGGTCTGAATGCGGTTTACTATGACGCCGGGCATATTCTGGGTTCCGCCTCCCTACGCCTTGAAATCACGGAGCAGGACGAAAACGTAAGCCTCATCTTCTCCGGCGACATAGGCCGCAAAGGGGCGCTGATTGTCCGGGACCCCGAGCGGCCGCCTGCGGCGGACTACGTTTTCATGGAATCCACCTATGGCGACAGAGATCACAAAAACGAAGTCAGCAGCGCCGACGAGCTTGCCGAAGCCATCACCTACAGCCATACACGCGGAGAAAAGGTCATCATTCCCGCCTTTGCCGTGGAGCGCACCCAGGAAATTCTCTATTGTCTGCACCTTCTGCACAGGGAAGGACGACTGCCTGGGGACATGCCCGTCATTGTGGACAGCCCGCTGGCCATCCGGGCCACGGAGATTTTTCAGCGCAATTACGATCTCTTTGACGACGAGGCCAAAAAAATGCTGGCCGGCAATGAAAACCCCTTTGCCTTGCCGAATTTGCGCTTTACCCTGAGCAGCGACGAGTCCCGCGCCATTAATACGATATGCGGCCCCGCCGTGGTGATTTCCGCTTCGGGCATGTGCAATGCGGGCCGCATCCGCCATCACCTGAGGCACAATATCTGGCGACCTGGGGCGAGCATAGTCTTTGTGGGCTATCAGGCCGCCGGCACGCCCGGCCGCAAGCTTGTGGAAAACGCCAGAAAAATTACCCTGTTCGGCGAAGATGTAGAAGTGGCGGCCCGTATTTTCACCATCAACGGCTTTTCCGGCCACGCCGGGCAGTCCCAGCTGCTTGACTGGCTCAAACCCTTTGTCCTTGAAGGCACACGCCTGGTGCTGGTGCACGGGGAAGAACCGGCCCAGAACATTCTCGCCGGGCTGATCAAGCAGCAGTTCAACATCACTGCGCTTATACCGGACTACCTGGAAGAACTTGCCCTGGAAAAAAGCGGCCAGCCCCGAACGGTAAAACACGAAGCCGCAGCCAAACCGGCCATCAACTGGGATTTCCTCACTGCTGAAGTGGAACGTAAATGGGCAATATTCAAAGACAAGCTGCCCCTGGTACGCGAAAGGCCCTGGGTGGAACAAACCGACATGGAAGAGGCCCTTGCAAAAATGGACTACGCCATAACGCGCCTGATTTCCCGTTTGTAGCCTATGCGCATCATCGCCGGGGAACTTGGCGGACGGCTGTTGAAAACAGCGCGCGGCGACGGTCTGCGCCCGGCCATGGGCAGGACGCGGGAGGCGCTTTTTTCCATGCTTGCGGCGCGGGGCATCGACTGGCCGGATTCGCGCGTACTGGACATATTTGCCGGCAGCGGCAGCCTGGCCTTTGAAGCCTTGAGCCGTGGCGCGCCTTCAGCAGTGCTGGTGGAAAACGCGGACAATGCCGTCCGCTGTCTGCGGGAAAATATCGCCGCCCTGGGCCTTCAGGACAGGGTCAACATCGCGCGGGAGGAAGCCCTGCGTTTTTTACGGCGGACATCCATAAAATCCGTTGGTCTGGCTTTTGTGGATCCGCCCTACGGAAAAAATCTCGTGGAGCCATGTCTTGCTCTGCTTGCGCCGCGTCTTGCGCCGGGCGGCTTTGTCGCGGCGGAAATTGAAAAGGAAGCTTCCCCGGACACGCCCGATGACCTGGAACCGGCAGCCGAACGACTTTTCGGCCGGACTCGCATCTGCCTCTGGCATTGCCGGAGACAAGCCTGACCACCCGCCCTTTGACAACTGGAGGCAAGGATGAAAACCGCTCTCTATCCCGGCACATTCGACCCCCTGACCAACGGGCATATAAGCCTTATCCGCCGGGGGTGCGACGTTTTTGACCATATTATCGTGGCCGTTGCCGACAATACCCCGAAAAAACCGCTCTTTTCCCATATGGAACGGGTGGAGATGGCCCGTGAGGCCCTGAAGAGCCAGCACAACGTCACGGTGGAGCCTTTTTCCGGCCTGACGGTGGAATACGCGGCCTCTCGGGGCGCCTGCGCTCTGCTGCGGGGTTTGCGCGCCGTGTCCGATTTTGAATACGAATTCCAGCTTGCCCTGATGAACCGCCGCCTGCGGCAGCGCATACAGACGGTGTTCCTGATGACGGATGGTCAGTGGCTGTTTCTCAGTTCCACCATAGTCAAGGCGGCGGCCAGCCACGGCGCGGACGTGTCCGGCCTGGTGCCGGAAAATGTGCGCCTCAAACTGGAGGAAAAATACGCCAGGGGCGAAGTCCGGCAGGGCACTCCGTGTCTGGCTCCCCCATATGGAGGCTTCAAACCGTTGGGGGATGCGGGCGGAGATCTGTGACGGAACGCGAACCACTCCCCGTCGTATGCCTCGCCGGGCCGACAGGCGCCGGCAAAACGGCAATGGCTCTGGCCCTGGCCGATGCCTTGAACGGCGAGATCATCAATGCCGACTCCCGCCAGGTCTACGCGGCCTTCCCCATTATCACGGCCCAGCCGACAGGGACGGAACGCGCCCGTTGCCCGCACCATTGCTACGCTTTTCTGCCCACAGAGCAAAAAATCAGTGCCGGCCGATGGGCCGAAGCGGCCGGCGAAGCGGCTCGCAACGTGCTTGCGCGCGGCAAAACGCCTCTGTTGGTGGGCGGCACCGGCCTGTATTTTCAGAGCCTGTTGCGCGGTATGGCGAAAATTCCGCCAGTTGACCCGGCCATCAGCGCCGGGTTCGAAGCAAGGCTCACCGCCGACGGGCTGCCCGCCCTGCACGGGGAGCTTTCTCGCGTGGACTCGGCCTATGCCGCGCACGTGCATCCCAACGACAAACAGCGCATTCTCCGCGCCCTGGAGGTTTTTTACGCCACAAAACGGCCCTTTTCCTGGTGGCATGCCCATGCGGAAACAACGCCGCCCGCCCGCGGCCCGCTTATCGTGCTGAAAGCGGAACTCAACGCGCTGACGCCGCGCCTGGCCGGACGCATTGAACGGATGATCGCCGACGGAGCCTTTGACGAGGCCAGCAAAGCGCTTGCCGCCTGCCCGGACACCTCAGCGCCCGGCTGGTCGGGCATCGGCGCGGCGGAAACCCTGGCCCACATCCAGGGCAGGCTCAGCCGTGATGAGTGCGTTCGCCTCTGGCTCAAAAATACCCGTGCCTACGCCAAACGCCAGATAACCTGGTTCCGCGCCCAAGCCAAAGCGCATTTTGTCGCGCCCGGCGACACGGCGGCCGCTCTGGCGCGTTGCCGGGTTTAAACGCGAAAATCCAAACCAGTTCGCCCTCCTGGTGCTGCGTCCCTGTCTGCCCGGCCTGAACCCTCGCCTGACCATCCGATCCGGCTACCGGCACAGGCCGGGCTTCCCCTTTTTGCCCTGCGGCGTGAACATGCCGCACAGGGGCGGGATACCGTCCGTTGGTCGTCAGACTTCCCGCTGACGAACTGGGGAGAAGGCCAGGCGGAACCCCATGTTGTTGTTCCGGTTGTCCGGCGTGTTGTTGTTCCGGTTGCCCGACCGGCAGTTCTCGGCGTTGTTGTTCCAACCGCCGCCGCGATTCACGCGTTTGGAGCCTTCTCAGGACAGAACCCCGAATCTCCCGATGAAATGTTTTCTGAATCTCAGGCTGTCGCTGCTGCACACAAAAGCCTGCAAGGCTTCCATACGGCGGGCAAGTTCTTTTTCCGACCATACGCCTTCACAGTAGTTCCGTTCATATTCACGGTAACGCCGGGAAAAACGCAGCAACCCGCCGGAGAGCAGGCGCGTATGCGCCGGAAAAATTCGGTGGCCGAGAAACGGCGCCCCCAAACGCGTCTGATTCAACTGCACGGAATTTTTCAACTCCAAATGCAGGCGCTCCCGCAAAAAATCCCGGATTGCATGAAGTTCGTCCAGAAGTCTTTGTTTGTCCGGGGAAAAAAGCATAAAATCATCCATGTACCTGAGGTAGCATTTGACGTTACGCGCCTCTTTCAACCGGTGATCAAGAACGCTGAGATAAAAGTTCGCCAGATGCTGTGAAAACAGATTGCCTATGGGTATGCCCTTGCCCGGGGCTGTATGGTATGTCGCCAGTATTTTTCTGAACAAGAAAAGCAGATCCGCGTCATGAAACGCTCTTTCCAGCAATTCCATAGATGTTTCATGGTCAATGCAGTCAAAATACTTGCGTATATCCAGTTTCAGATACCAGCGGTTACGCCGCGCGAACTGCTGCGCCCGGACAACCGCCCGCAAATTTCCCTTGCCCCTGCGGCAGGCGTAGGAATCATGAATATGCCTTTTTTCAAATTCCGGCTCACAGACATTCATGATCGCGTGATGCAACACCCTTTCGGGAAAAGCCGCCGCGCAAATGGCGCGCACCTTCGGGTCGCGGACGACAAAAAAATGATAATGCCCGATGTCGAAATCCTTTTCCTGAAGCTGCCGTTGCAAGGCGGCAATGTTGCGGTCAAAGCCACGGCTGAAGGCAATGACTTCAGGATATTCTCGTTTGCCTCTCGCCGCCTTGACAAATGCCGACTTCAGATTTTCAGGCGCGGCTATCAGCGGATACAGGTGTTTCGCCCGTTTCACCGCCCGCCTCCAACCGCCTGAATTCCTCGTTCAGGACGGCAAGAACCGCATCGCCGTATTTTTCCACCTTGCCGCTGCCGATGCCGTCAATTTCCAGAAGGCCGCTTTTGGTTGTCACTCTTTTTTCCACCATGGCCGCAAGCTGTTCATTCATGAATATGGCGTAAAGCTGCACCGCCTCTTTGGCGGCCGTCTCTTTACGCCAATCGCGCAATTTGACGAAGATGGCGAAATTTTCCGGCGAAAGTTCTTCCTTGTAGTCGATCTTTCTCCTGCCCAGGTCGCTTTTACGCGCGTCCTTGCCCTCCCCCGTAGCGTATTCCACGGCAATTGCCCAAAAACTGCCTCCATCCTGGCGGACAAGTTCTTTTTGGATGGACACAATCCGCCGGGAACGAAGAAAACTGTTCAGTTCCTCTTCATATTCCCGCTCACAGGACACCGGCAGAGAAAAAAATTTGTATTGCAAGGCCATGATTCAGTTATTGCCCTGTCGCGTCGGGGCGGCGGGGGCCCCCCCGCACGGGGAAAAAAAAAGCCCGGCACCCCCCCGGCCACCCGCCGGCGCCCCCTTATCGGACCGATTCCGGGCGAGAGATTGCTTATTCGCCCACCGCATCCGCGCGCTCCAGCACACCCGCGACCGACACGGACCTCCTCTCGGCCGCCGCTGGCGAGGATTGC
>JAITGC010000082.1 GCA_031280915.1 Desulfovibrio sp.
CAGCCCGCCGTGCGCGTGGGCGACGTGTATCAGGGCGAGGCCCATCCCGCTTCGCAGGGTTCCGCTACTGTGAACATCAACGGCAAACCGGCCGTGCGCATCGGGGACAGCGTGGGCGGGCACGCCACGGCCTGCACCGGCTCCCCCAATGTGTTCATCGGAGACAGTTCCTATGGCGCGGCGCAGGCCAACAAGCGACCAGTGTATGAAATCCTGCTCTCACAGGCGCCGGGCTCGGCTGATCCGGCCTATGTGTATCGCAACTACCCCTACAAACTGTACCACAATGATCGTCTGGTACAGCGGGGGCTTTCCGACGAAAACGGTATTATCGCCTATGAATACGAGCCGCCGCTCAAGGGAAAATTGCGGGTGGAGCTTGCCAACAGCGACAGCTATGAAATTGAGCTTGCGCCCTTTGCGCCGTCGGACACGCGCGGAGGGACGCTCCAGCGCCTGAAGGCCCTGGGCTATTTTCACCATCATCCCGAGGAAAACGAGGACGGCGCGGCCTTGCGGGAAGCCAACAGCGAACTTGGCGAATTGCCTGTTGACGGCGTACTCGCGCCGCTGGCTTCTTCGGTAAAATCCAGGATGCCCTGAAAATTCGGAGATATAGCCTATGTTCGCACAGAGTATCTCACCTGACGAAATTGAGGTGTTACAGCGCGACTTCGGACAACTGAAAGAAGACGCCGTTGACTCTCTGAAGCGCGAGGGGAAAAAGCCCGCTCCTGAAGCCCCCCCGGCGGAAAGCCCGGCCCCGGGCACGCGGCCATCCCCGGAGCCGGATGGCGCGGATTCGGCAAAGACGGCGCCCCCGCCCCAAGAGCCTGTCGATGTGTCAATGCGACGGAAGACAAAGGCTTCCGTCGCGCATCAACCGACGTTGAGCGAGAACTGGTTTCTGAATCCGAAAGAATTCCCGAATGTTCACTTCAGCGCAAAGGCCGGCAACCAGATAGTGCCGTTGAGCGGCGGCATGGAGATCTTCGCGTCTGTCGCTTTTGCGCTGAAGGCGGCCAAAAGGAGCGTGGACATAATCACTTGGGGTCTGGATACCGATATGCGCTTGGTTCGCGCGGGCAACCCCCATGAATATTACCGCACGGAGGATTACCTGGGCTTTTATCCCGCCCGGCAATACCCCATGCCGCCGCCCGATAACTGGGAAAGGGGCAAAAGCGGCCCTTCCGGGCGGGGGGCTTCTCCTGACCCGGAATCGTGGGTTTTCGCGGATCTGCTGACCAGCCTTGCCCTACGGGGCGTCAAAATTCGCCTGCTGGTATGGGAGCCGAATTATCCGGCGCAAAATGTGCTTGACCCCCTGCATTTCTGGTTTCGCTGCAAAACCGGCATTATCCCCAATATTGAATTCGCCTTCAGAACTTTTGAAGGAAACAAAACGAGCAGGCCGCCGCGCCCTCAACTGATGGTAAAGGGAGTTGACGGCACGGAACGCCCATACCGCGACGGCCTGGTGGAAAAATACGAACAGCGCGTTGACAGGCTTCTGTCTGACCCGCGGGTTTACAACCTGCTGTTCACCCATCACCAGAAAGAAATCATTGTTGATCTTGACCTGCCTTCGGAAGCGGTCGGTTTTATTATCGGCTGCAATATAAAGGAGGAATACTGGGACAGCGGGGATCACAAGTCTTTTGACGAATTCCGCCGTCCGTACCGGCCGTGGCGTGATGTGGGGGTGAAGGCGCGCGGCCCTGTGCTGGCCGACATGGCGGAAAATTTCAGGGAAAGCTGGGAACAGGCGTTGCTGGAAGAGAAAAATCCTTTTGCCGGCGGCCCGGCGGCTACGGCGGAAAGAACCGTCAAAAAAACCCTTGACCTCACCAGGGAGGCTTTTCCCGCATCCCTGACAGGCGCGGCTCTGGCCGCCGGCCTCTCCCCACGGGAAGTTTATAATTGGGATGTCTTGAAGAGATTTGACGCGGCCGCCTATGGCCGGGCGCTGGGCCTCAGCCGGTATCTGAAAATCAGTTCGCCCGCCGTCTGGGGCAACAGGCTTGCGCCCCAATGCATGGAGCTTTGCGCATGCCTCACCGCGCTGTCGGAAATTGTTTACGGCGTTATGCGCGGCGGCTTTGATACCGAAGGCATGTTGCGGCCCGCATCGTCATGGGATGGAAAGACGCCCAAACCGAAAGAATTCAAAACCGATGATGACGCCCTGCGCCACACCGCGCAGTTCTCGCGCACCTTTTCCCTGACGGACAAACCTGAAGATTTCAGCATACGCGCCGCCTACAGCCGGGCATTGCGGTCAGCGCAAGCGGACGGCCTGATATATATCGAAAATCAGTATTTCCGCGATGTCTATTTCGTGGACGAGATAGTTCAACTCGCCAACAGGGGGGTCAAACCGCACATTGTCATTGTGACCAACCCGCTTTCCAACAAGAAAGGCGAATTTCTCAACCCCGGGGAAGGCCGCTTCGCCGAGGAGCCTACTTACATAGCCTACCAGATGCTCAAGGAAAACGAAATTCCCTTCCACTTCTGCTGGCTGCGCGTCACGGAACAAAATCCCCCTGTGTACAGAAAGCCGCGCGGCCCCTCCATCGTCAGCGGCATTGTGGACGCGCTGACTATGCTCAAAGCCGGCGGCATGGAAATGGAGCATCTGTTCGCCAAGATCATCTCGGCCAGAAACAGGCTCTATGAGGATGTCTATCCCCTGTTGCTGGAAAAGGAGGCGGCTGCCGGCCGCGGCCCGTTTGAAGAACCAGACGCCGGCCTCAACAGGCGCATTCTGTGGGCGATTGAAAATTTTCAGGCAATAAAGGAATCTTTCGGAGAGATGAAGCAATACTTTGACGTCTTTGACAAAATTGAAAACATGCTCAAGGCTCAAATGCACAATATGGCGATCAACGCCGCCGATTTCGGCAAGGATGTTTTCCTGTCGGCCCTGGACAAGGCCATAGACGAAATCCACCAGCGCGTCCGGGAAGCGGAGGATGCGCGCTATTGGCCGACGTTGGGAAAAAAACTCAAGCTGATGGTGGAACGCTGGACATACCATGCGCGGGATTTTCTCTCCGTGGGCGACAAGCCTGTGTTCATACCATATCAGCAAGGAGACAGGCATATTTCTGAAATCTGCCGCCGCATGGACGGGCTGCTGAATGTCGGGCAACCGCGGCCGCCCGATCCTGATCCTTTGCCGGGCCACATTTATGTGCATTCCAAGGTGATGATAATTGATGAGGCGTTCGCCCTTGTCGGCTCGGCCAATCTCAATGAGCGCAGCATGTGGCACGACAGCGAGACCGCGCTCTCTTTTCACGGCAATAACCGGGCCTCCCCCGCGAAAGATATGCAACGGGCTTTGTTCAATATTATTTTGAAGGGGAATATGCCGGACAAATGGACAGGGCAGGATGTGTTTAAACATTTTGATAATATACTCAAAGATAATATGAAAATCTATAACGACGGCAACCCCCATGGAAATCTCATAGCACATGTTTTACGTTTTGAACCTGTCAGCCGCCAACTCAGCGCGGCAATGGCAGTCTAACGTATTGACGGCTACAGCCTTAATAAATAACCATTTCAGGAGGCGACTGCATGGGCCACCAAAGTCAACGAACCGCACCCGGTTGTACCGGCGGCGGAAAAGAAGCCGAAGAGCTGTTTCTTATGGCGCTCAACTACCATCACGGCATTAACGGAATGCCGCGCGATCTTGAGAGGGCCATCAAATGTTATGAAGAGTCCCTGGAACTCGGCAACCCCAAGGCCGCCATAAATCTGGGGACGCTCTACAGGGCGGAATTTGGAGCACATCGCGAAAGCAGAAAAGAACGCTTGAAATATATGAACGCCCTGTATGCTCGCGCCATAAAAATGGGCTGCCCGGACGGATATTATTTTATTGCTCTGTCGTATTACTACGGATGGGGAGTGAAAGAAAATATTGAAAAAGGCGATGCGTATATGAAAAAGGGCGCTGAAGACGGCGGATTGTTTCCCATGTATGCTCATGGCCTCATAATGGATAAAAAAGGAGAGGTTGAAGAAGCGAAGAAATGGTTACTCAAAGCCCTCGAGAGAGGGTTTGGATTGGCTGGATATGAATTATTTTCTATTTACAAATTTGAAAAAGATTATCAAAAAATGATTTATTTCGCCAGGCAAGGCGCAAAACTTGGCGATACCATGTGTATGTTTGTTCTTAGCGGCATCTATAGAAAAGGAAGATATGACCAGCCAAAAGATGAAGAATATGCTGAAAAACTTTACGATTTTTATTCCACAATAAACGAAAAAGCCCCTCCCCCTCTTATAGAGGATTTTGACGAGCGGTTTCCGCCGAAGGAAGTTGTGCCGTACAGCGGCGAGAAATAGGAAGGCGCGCGGCCGTCCGGAGCGGAAATTTTTGACAGGGAACAGGGCATGAGCGGCTTTAACGGAAAAGTTTGTTTTATCGCAATTGCGGCGCTGTTTTTTATTGTTTTCCAGGGCATCGGCATTGAGACGCAATCAATGCAAATAACACAGACGCAACGCTTGGCTCAAATGTGTATACGCGATGTCATAATGGCATCCTCTCAAAAATCGTCATACACCGTTTGAACAACAGGCCCGTTCGGGCCGGGGCTTGTCCTTGTTCTGCCGAGTCCGAGGGCTTCGCCCCAGACCTCGACCAACTCCGGGTCAAGGCCATGCGCTTCAGGGGACAGGGCCATGTCACGGAGGATGCCGCGGATTTCACCGGCGTCATCAGGCCGGTGTTTTTCTATCTCTCCGGCGTCTGCCCGTGGGTCAAGGCCATCCCGCAAAAAAGCCAGGGCAAAATCCTCCGGCGATGTATTCTTCAAGATTTTGCCCTGGCTTTTTTGCTTGTCCGCTTCCCTGCCTTCCGGCAACCAGGAACTGCCGCCTCTGGCCTCAATGTCTGTGCCGTAAGGAAGATCAGGAAAAAAACGGCCTGAAGGCGCGGACTGCATGATTTGAATGACCGCTTTTGCGTTTGTCAGCAGTTTTTTCTGCTCCAGCCCTCGCAAAAAACCAATTGTACTCAAAAGATGGACCGTTGGCGGAAAAACATTCTTGAATGTCGCGACCATTCTGTGATCCTCAAAAAGGAGAAGTACCGGATTATCTCCGGCAATGGCATCAACGTCATTATTGAGAAATTCCAGTATTGCCGCCTCCCCCAAATGCTTCGTTTTTTCGCCGGCGAGTCTTTTTTCAAGGAGCATTTCACCGATGTCGGTTTTATGCCTGACAGCATGTTTTTTCAGAAAATTTCTTATTTCCTTGTCAGAGTCATATTTTTCAGTGTCGATAACCAGTTCGTAATATATCGCGTCAACAACGAGTATAGGCATTTCCAGTCTAAGCAACAGTTCCAGATAGCCAGCCTTCTGCAGACTTATCAGTGGACCGGCATCCGGGATGACAAGGACACAGGGTTTGTTAACCGTCATAATCAGCCCTCAGGCAACCTTTGTTGTCGATGACTTCGACAATCAGGCGCACCATTCGGTCGAGTTCTTCTTCGGGCAAGGGAGATGGGTAGGGAAAACCATAAACGCCCAGAGCGTCAAGAAGTTCTCCATAAGATCCCAGACCGGCTGTTTCCAAAGTTTCCCTGGCTCCGGCCTTGCACTCTGAAAAAAGCCGTACCGCTTCCCTGGTCGCATCGGTTCCGTCTGACGATATACGCGATGTCATAATGGCATCCTCTCTTTATTCGTCTCACCAAACGCGGGCAATTCCCTTATACCGTACTGACCACGAAGACTCAAGAAGTTACATCAGGCGCCGCAGGAGATGACAGGAAGACGATCCGTCACTCATGGTTTTTCCGGAGAGCAGAGGATAGTTTGGACAGGCTAAACCATGGAAGATCGCTGAATTTGTGACCTGATTTTTTGTATTCATACATGGCCATGAACGCGGCCTCAAGTATGGGGTGTTGGTTGTAGTAGGCCATTTTTTCCGGATTCTTCAGGATATTTTCAAATACTTGAACAACCATAACAATCTCACTGAATGCTCTTGCTACACATCGTCCCATCCATCCGCCACTCGTTCCAGCAGTGAAGCGTCAAGGGAGATTTTCGCGAATTCCCCAGAGAATTTTTCCCGGATCTCCAAACTGATGTCCCGGGGATCAAAGACCAGTACCCCGGTCGATATCGTGACTCTCTCCTTTCCGTGATCTTCCCCGGCATTGTAGCTCAGCGTCAGTGTGTCGTATTGGCCCTTGTCGTCAACATTGATATCCATATAGGCGGATACCCGCATTCCAAAATCCTCGGAACGAAAATTTATGCTCAGGGGGAGCCCGATACCGTGCCTGTCTTTTTCATGGCCTTCTTCCCATATCAGGTCACAGGCCTTACGCATTCGCAGCAAGTATCGCGCTCCTTCCCGCGTAAGAGAAATAAAGATATAATTGATGCTCGAATATTCCGATGAGATGAAATGCGCCGCCATACCGCCGGCACGCCGGCCCTCGGAAAGGTACGTCGGGAAATCCCTGATCGCGGCTATCAGCGTTTTTTCTGACATGGGAACTCACATTTGTTAAGTGTCACAGGGGCGTGAACGCGGTCCCGGCCTGGAGTTGTTCTTCCGCGGGCGCATCCGTTGGGGCTGAAAGAAGTTCCCGTAGCGACGGGTGTGACAACGGCCCCAAAGGCGGCGAGATGCATTCCAGCCTTATCACGTTTTCCGCCTCTTGCGGATACTTTTCACGGGTAAGTCCCTTCGCGAGATAAACAGCATCGAGAAGGAACGGAAGAATCAGGCCAGCGGACGCATCAGGCCCCAGGACAACCATGTTCCCGGTTATTCCTGAGTCCGGGGAACGTTCAACAGTCAATCCTCGCATCTTTATGCCGCTCATCGACAAACATGCCTGGATCTGCAAGGCGATTAACGGCAAAAGACCGGTAGGCGACGCCACCTCATAGGTGTTGAAATCCCTTTTCCCATAACGAAACACGAATCCTGGAAAGGCTTCATTCAAAACCGCGGCAATACACGTTTGCCAGGCAATTTTATCCGCCATTTTTTGCCACCCTGTATAAAATGTCAGGCAATGAAGACACTCTCTCCCTGAAATTGTGGCGTGAGACGCGCGTTTATCGGCATCGCGGCCCTGAGCCTCTCCAGGTTGACTTGTTCTGTCCCCTGTCCCATCGCAATTCTGCGGAGAATGTCCCTGTCAATGACAATATCCTTCAAGGCCCGGCCTTGATCCGTGATGCCGATGATACGCCCGAGACGTATACAAATGGCGCCGGGATCAGAAAAAACAAATTCAGCGCTTTCAGCCGGAGCCACTCCGACATCGCGGAATTTGCCGATGCTTTGCCGCGCATTGTCCAGCATACCGGCCCATTTGACATCCGAGTCGGTTGACGGCGGACTGATGCCGACTGTCCAGAGCGCCTTCAGTCCTGAAGGATCCCAGGTAATATTGAAACCGGGTTTGACGGATTCCATTACAGTGGCCACCTCTTCCATGTATGTCGCCGTAGTTCTTGTGAGAGCCAGCGCGACAGCGGGAGTGGACGCGAGAACCTCCATCTCATCATTTTCCGACACGCGTTTTTCAATACCTTCAATACCGGGAATCCTCATTGTGAAAATGGCGTAAGGCTCATCCTCGCTGACGGTTATCCCGCTCTTCATCGCCCCAAGCGCGTCCGCAAGGTTTTTTAGCTTTGTTGCCCGCGCATGCTCTCTCGCGCCGGCTTCTTCGTTATCCACTGTTTCGCTTTCAGCGTAACCGTCTTTTGGGGTATTCCCTTCACCCGAGAGTTCAATGTTCGCTTGTTTGCAGGCAGCGTCGGCAACCGTGCAACCCCTGGCGTCCCGCAAATCCCAACAGGAAAAGTTCTGGGGCAGGGTTCCGTTGCGAGCGGCTGCATGCGCGACAGTCGCTCCTTCTCCGTCCGTCAGGCGCCAATCATGAAAATCTGGTGGGAGAACTCCCGTTTCGACCGCCACATGGGCGACTGTTTTGCCTTCCCTGTCCTTCAAGTCCCATCTGTTGAAGCCCGCGATGGGCAGGTGCCCGGCATGCGCCGCATAGTGGGCTACGCTTTGCCCTTTGTCGTCGCAAATGTCCCATTTGGAAAAATTGTTGGGGAGCGCGCCGGCCAGCGCGGCCCTGTGGGCCACAGATACGCCGTTTTCGGCGATAAGCTCCCATTGATCAAAATCAGGTGGAAGACCTCCCTTGAATGCCGCGGCATGGGCCACTGTCCAGCCGTCACAGTCCGCCAGTTCCCACCGGCTGAAGCCAGGAGGGAGATGCCCGTGCTCCGCAGCTTCATGCGCCACCGTCCAGCCGCTGGGTTTGGCGATGCCCCAACTGTCAAAGTCTGGCGGAAGATGCCCGTGCCTTGCCGCTACATGGGCGACGGTACGCCCGTTGGGCGTGGAAAGATTCC
>JAITGC010000058.1 GCA_031280915.1 Desulfovibrio sp.
CAGGGCTGACGCATCTAAATTTTTATACTTATAATTAAATATGTTACAGCGTTATGTTTCCAGATTCGCGGCAGCGGCAAAGCCGCTTTGCTCCTTACGAAGCCTACGGCTTCGGGCGATGCTTTCGCATCGCCGCAGGGCAGACGCAATAAGATGCGTCTGCCCTGTCTCTTTCAGGCTATGTGGTTGCGCAACACGCCAAGGCCGGTTATGGAAACTTCCATAACATCTCCTTTTTTCAGGAATTTCGGCGGTTTGAATCCGGCGCCCACGCCGCTCGGCGTGCCTGTGGCGATGATATCGCCCGGCTCAAGGGTAATTCCTTGGGTAATGGCGGCCAACAGGGCAGGAATGGAGAAGATGAGTTCGTTGACGCGGGCGTCCTGCCGCAATTCTCCATTGATGCCGGTGCGCACACGCATCTCCGTCGGGTCGGGGATCAGGCTTTTATGGACGATGGCCGGGCCCATGGGGCAAAAGGTGTCCAGCCCTTTGCCCAGAAGCCACTGTACATGCCGTTTTTGCAAATCCCTGGCCGTAACGTCGTTGAGAATGGTGTAGCCGAAGATATGGTCAAAGGCCGTCTCTTCGGAAATTTTGCAAGCCCTTCTGCCCATGATGACGGCCAGTTCGCCCTCGTAATCCAGGCCGGAAACCATGTCTTCATGGGCGTCCACCGGCGCTTCCGGGCCGATGACCGAAGTGGGCGGCTTGGAAAAGATGATGGGATGCTCGGGAACCGGGCTGGAGGCGTTTACTTCGGTCACGTGCTCAATATAATTGCGGCCCACGCAGAAGATGTTTTTGGCTGGCCTGGGAATCGGCGCCAGAAGGGTAACCGAGGCCAGAGGAATGTTCGGCGCTTCTTTTTCTTCCAGAATGGCGCGGGCCACGTCCAGGGCCGGTTTCCCCCGCTCAATGAAAAGCCGCATGCAGTCCGGCAGGCTGTCGCGTCCGGTCAGACGTTTTTCCGCTTCGCGCAGGGGGATCAGGCAATCCGCATCCACGCTGGTCAGCATGCCTATGGTCTGAATGTCTTTTTGCCGGTACGTGACAAAACGCATACGCGCCACCTCCGTAGCATGTTAAGACGTGAACAATCTCCGGCGAACCGCCGGTTTTTTCCCATAACTCGCCCCACGACGCCGCGTCAATGCATATTTTTCAGGGGAAAAGGGACGCAAGCCGGGCCGGTGTTTCGTCCAGGGCAGCGCATGGGGCAATCTCAAAGCGAGATTGCCCCATACAATGGAGCCGTTTGCATTTTTTCAATTTTTTTCAGGGATAAAGCCTCTGGTCAAACGCGCGCGAATGGGGTACAAGAGGAACCGCCGCGCCTATTGCCGCGATAATGGAAGCACATCAAGGATGAACTTCAGTGAAAATTCTGATTACGCCGCGTTCCTTCGGCAAGACGAACCCTGAACTTTTTGAACGTCTGCGCGCGGCCGGCCTGGATATTGTTCGCAACGACACGGGCGGGATTTTTTCCGCTGCACAGATGAGGGAGAAAATCGCGCCCTGCCAGGGCGTGATACTGGGCGTCGATCCTCTGGACGCCGGGGTTCTGGCCGCCGCACCGCTTTTGCGGGCTGTGGCCAGATATGGCGTGGGCATGGACAATATCGACCTTGAGGTGTGCAAGGCGCGCGGCATTGCCGTATCGCGCACGATCGGGGCCAACAGCAACGCCGTGGCCGATTACGCCTTCAGCCTCATGTTGGCCCTTGCCCGCAAAACAGCGCTCATTGACCGCCGTTGCCGGGAAAAGGACTGGGGCAAAATCACCAGTATTGACATGTACGGCAAAACTTTGGGAATTATCGGCTTCGGCGCTGTGGGCAGATGCGTCGCCAGGCGCGCCGGGGGATTTTCCATGCGCGTCCTGGCCCATGATCCCGTTTTCGATGCCCGGGCCGCCGCAGAACTCGGCGTTGAAGAGGCCGGGGTGGAGGACGTCTGCCGCGAGGCGGATTTCATCACCCTGCACACTTCACTCACCGGGGAAACGCGCAATCTCATCAATGCCGAGCGCCTTGCCCTGATGAAGCCCACTGCTGTTCTCGTCAATACGGCCCGCGGCGGCCTTGTTGACGAGGCCGCGCTTCTGGCCGCCCTGCGGGAGGGCCGGATATACGGGGCCGGTCTTGACGTTTTTGAGGAAGAGCCGCCTCTTGAGCCGGGTTGGCGCGCCCTGGACAATGTGGTGCTGGGCTCGCACTGCGCCGCCTCCACCAGCGGGGCCACCGAAACCATGGGCGCTATGGCGGTGGACAATCTGCTGGGAGCTCTCGGCCTGGCATAATTGACAGTGAAGTGGAAGCGGCGGAATGATGACCGGCGAAGCGGATTTTTTTCTCAAAAATTATCATTATGACCTGCCCCCGGAGCGGATAGCCCAGTTCCCGCCGGACAACAGGGGCGACTCGCGGCTGCTTGTCATGGCGCGGGAGGGCGGGTGTGAACTTGAGCACAGGCGTTTTGAGGAACTGCCGGATTACCTGCCCGAAAAGGCCCTGCTGGTCGCCAACAACGCGCGCGTTCTGCCGGCGCGCCTCATGGGCAAACGCCGCACGGGGGGCAAGGCGGAATTTCTGCTGCTCACGCCGCTGCCGCTGGTGCTGCAAAAGGCCCGTAAGGATACGGCTTATGATGCGGCGGCGGACTCCCTTTGCGCGGAAGCAAGGGGGCTGATACGCTCCGGCGGCCAGATGCGTGAGGGCGAAAGCCTGCATTTCGGCGCGGGGCTTGCCGTTACCGCCCTGGAACCGCTCTCTTTCGGCGAATGGCGGGTCTTTCTTGTCTGGCGGGGCGATTTGGCCGCCGCTTTTGAGGCTGCGGGACGCATCCCCTTGCCGCCTTACATCAAGCGGCCGGACGATGAAGAAGACGCCGAACGCTATCAGACGGTCTATGCCGCTTCCGGCAAAACCGGCGCCGTGGCGGCCCCCACCGCCGGGCTGCATTTTACGTCCGCCATGCGCGAAAAACTCGCGGCCAGCTTTGAGTGGGCCGAAATAACGCTCTATGTGGGCTACGGCACATTCAGCCCCGTGCGCAGCCAGGACATACGCGGCCACACACTGCACAGCGAATATCTGGAAATTTCCGGGGAAACAGCCGGGGCCGTGACGCGAGCCAAAGCCGCCGGCCGTCCCGTGGTGGCCATAGGCACAACAAGCGCCCGCGCCCTGGAAGGTGTGGCGGCCCTTTGCGGCGAGGTGCGGCCCCACGCCGGAATGACCGACATTTTTTTTCATCCCGGCCGGGAATTCCGTGTTGTGGACGCCCTGTTGACAAATTTTCATCTGCCGCAATCTTCGCTGCTCATGCTGGTTTCCGCCTTTGCCGGGCGCAAGCGCGTTCTGGCCGCCTATGAGCGGGCCGCGGAAGCCGGTTACCGCTTTTTTTCTTACGGCGACGCCATGTTGATACGCTGAGCGTGGCCAACACATGCTTTTCGGAGACAAAAAACCATGTCGAGAATTCAGATTCTGGAAGAACGGTGCAAGGGCTGTCGGCTCTGTGTGGAGGCTTGCCCCACCGGCGTGCTGCGCCCTTCCGGCCGCTTCAACCATCAGGGTTATGAGGTGATGGAGGCTGACGGCCAATGCGTCGGCTGCGCCTCCTGTGCCGTCATGTGCCCGGATACGGCCATACGGGTATTTAAAAGCGTCAAAGGAGCCGCGGCATGACCGCCGGACAGTCGGACCGCATACTTGTCAAGGGCAATGAAGCCATAGCTTACGGGGCTGTGGATGCCGGGCTGAAGTGCTATTTCGGCTATCCCATCACGCCGCAGAATGAAATTCCGGAGATGCTTTCCGTTCTCCTGCCCGAGGCTGGCGGCGTTTTTGTACAGGCCGAAAGCGAAGTTGGGGCCGTCAATATGTTGCTCGGCGCGGGGGCCTGCGGCGTTCCGGCCATGACTTCGTCCTCAAGTTGCGGCATTTCCCTGATGCAGGAAGGCATTTCCTTTCTGGCCGGCAGCCATGTCCCCGGCGTTATTGTCAATATGGCGCGCGGCGGCCCTGGCCTGGGCGACCTTGGCCCCTCCCAGGGGGATTATTTTCAGGCCGTCAAAGGGGGAGGGCACGGCGATCACCGCAATCTGGTGCTGGCTCCCGCCACGGCGCAGGAATGTTATGATTTCATGTTCAAAGCTTTTGCCCTGGCCTTTGCCTACCGGAATCCGGTCATGGTTCTGGGCGACGCTGTTGTGGCCCAGATCAAGGAACCAGTGCAGCGCGTCCCGCCCGCCGGAGCCGTCAAGGCGGAGCATCTGCAATTCCTTGTACGGGACCAGCGCATAGAAGGCTATGGCGCGCGCGGCAAAACAGCCGCCCCGCGCCTGCTCAAATCCGTCTATCTGGCCGAGGGGGAACTGGCTGAACGCAACCGCCTGCTCCAGCGCAAATACGCCGACATGCGCAAGGAAGTCCTGTTTGAATGTGAAGACGTTGACGACGCCGAGCTTATCGTGGTGGCTTTTGGCTCCATCGGCCGCACAGCCCGCGGCGCCGTGCGCCGGCTGCGCGGAGAAAACCGCAAAGTGGGCCTTTTTAGGCCCGTCACGCTCTATCCCTTCCCTGACGAGGCATTGCAAAAGCTTGCGCCGGGTCGCCGTTTTCTGGTGATGGAGCAGAACATCGGTCAGATGATGGAAGACGTGCGCCTGGCCGTAAACGGCGTAAGCCCCGTGCATTGGCACGGTGTGATGCCGGGGCTGTTTGTGAGCGCCAACGAACTTGTCGAGCCCATCCTTCGTGTCCTGGGTGGTCAGAGCGGCTCAAATTGAAAATGTTTGACCGCTAGCGCGGATTTTCAAAAAATCCGTGCCACGAAATGCCTGCAAGGCGAATTTGTTTCACCGTCAGGCAAGCATTTCAAAGTGGAAATGTTCTAAAAGGCGTTCCCGCCGGAGATATTGAAGGAAACGAGCATGACATCCGCAAAGAAATCCGTCCCGCCAAGGGCTGAAAAATTGGTTTTTGACGTCAACCCTGTGCTCAATGAGCGCCCCACCCATTATTGCCCGGGCTGCCACCACGGCATAGCTCACCGGCTGGTGAGCGAGGCGCTGCACGAACTGGGCGTGGCGGACAGAACCATTTTGGTCGCTTCCGTGGGCTGCGCCGCCTTTACGTACGATTATTTCAACGTGGACAGCGTGGAAGCCCCCCACGGCAGAGCCTGCGCCGTGGCCACCGGCGTGCGTCGCGCGCGGCCGGGAGCCGTGGTCTTCACCTATCAGGGCGACGGCGATATGGCGGCCATAGGCACGGCCGAATCTCTGCACGCGGCCAACAGGGGCGAAAAAATCACCGCCGTTTTCATCAATAACACCGTTTACGGCATGACCGGCGGGCAGATGGCGCCTACCACCCTCCTGGGCCAGAAAACCACCACAAGCCGGCGGGGCAGGGATTTCGACAATGAAGGCGGCCCCATACGCCTGACGGAGATTATGGCCCAACTGCAAGGTGTGGCCTATGCGGCCCGTTGCGCCCTGGATTCGGTGAAACATGTCAAAGAAGCCAAAAAAGCCGTCCGTCGCGCCTTTGACGCGCAAATCGCCGGCCTGGGCTTCGGCTTTGTGGAATTGCTCTCGTCCTGCCCGACCAACTGGCATATGGACCCCGTGGCGGCCAACAGGCATATCGCGGAGGAGATGATCCCCGTTTTTCCCCTGGGTGTGTTCAGGGATGTGATGAAGGAGAAGGGGAATGCCTGAATACCGGGACGTCATCATAGCCGGTTTCGGTGGGCAAGGGGTCATGCTCATCGGCAATCTGCTCGCCCAGGCCGGCATGGAACGGGGCCTCAACGTGACCTTCATTCCCGTGTACGGCGCGGAAATGCGTGGGGGAACCGCCAATTGCACCGTGGTTCTCGACAGCCTGCCCATAGCCTCGCCCCTGGTGCGCGACCCCTTGTCCACCATTGTACTCAACGAGCCGTCGCTGACGAAATTTCAGCCGCGCCTGCGAAGGGACGGCGTACAGATCGTCAATGCCTCCCTGGTGGCGAGGGAGCTTGTGGATACGGCTATCCGCACCGTCTACATTCCCGTCAACGATGTGGCCCACAAAATCGGCAACGTGAAGCTGTCCAACATGGTGGCCTTGGGGGCCTGGCTCAGGGCCACGGCCGCGTTGCCCCTCAAGACGGTTCAGGATGCCTTGGGCCGCGTGGTGAGCGCTCATTACGCGAAGCTTTTGCCGGTCAACGCCGCAGCTTTGGAGGCGGGCTACAATTTTGCCTGAGCCCGGGTCCCGGCAAATTTTGCGGGGCGCGATTCCGGTTCAGGGATAAGCCTTTTTCCGCCGCCTGCCGGAGGTCGGTCAGGCCAGTTCCCGCCCGTTCATGAGCAGGTTGAAGAAGCCGTTTTTTACGCCTGTGCGGCTGAGCAGCCTGTCGGCCAGGGCGCGTATGCGCGTGGTTTCTCCGTTCATGACCAGCACTTCCAGGCAATTGTTGTGGTCAAGATGGACATGCAGGGCGGCCGCGACAATATCGTGATCATCGTGCTGAATGCGCGTGATCTGTCGGGCCAGATCGTTTTTGTGATGATCGTAGAGGAGGGAGAGTGTGCCCGCGCCATGACCGTCCGCCTTCAAGGCCGTCTCCCCCGCTTCTTCTTCCACCAGAGCTTTGCGGATCAGATCCCTGATCGCCTCCGAGCGGTTGAAATAGCCCTTGCGGCGGCAAAGCCCGTCAAAGGGCGCGAGCAAATCCTCATCCAGAGAAACTCCAATGCGCGCCAGTTTGCTCATATTCGTCTCCTTGAAAATTTCGGCACGTCTTTCCCGGCCCCTTGTCACACGGCGGCATCCAGCAGCAGATTGTCCCTATGTATGACTTCCGGATAATGGGCATCGCCGAGAATGGCCGCCACTTCATGACGTTTGCGCCCCATGATTTTCTTCAATTCCGCCGCGTTGTAATTGCTCAGGCCCACGCCGAGGCTCTGCCCTTCGTGCGAAAGCCGTACCAGCGCTCCCTTTTGAAAAGACCCTTCCACGGCGCGCACTCCACCCGGCAGGAGGCTGCTCCCCCGGCGCAGCAGCGCCTCGGCCGCGCCAGCATCCACCACGATGGCCCCGGCCGGTTCCGATTGGTAGGCCAGCCAGAATTTTCGGCGTGAAATGGCATGGGCCAGCGGCTGAACCCAAGTTCCTGGGGGACGTCGCTCCGGCCCGTCACTGTCCTCTTTCAGGTACAAGTCCGGTTCGCAATGCAGGCCGAAGGCCAGCGTCAGCACGTGGGGCGAGCGCCCAGGCAGGATCAGAGTAGGCACGCCGATCTGCGCGGCGCGCCTGGCGGCCAGCAGCTTGGAATACATGCCGCCGCTTCCGGCCTCTGTTTTGCTGCCGCACAGGCGTTTCAGGTCAAGGCTGCCCACATCCTCAACGCATTCCATGACCGGCGCGTCCGGCTCAAGGCGCGGGTCCGCCGTGCGTACGCCGGGGGCCGAGGTCAGGTTGACAAACAGGTCCGCGCCCGTGAGGTTGACCAGCAGGCTTGCCAGGCAGTCATTGTCGCCGAATTTGAGTTCGCTCACGGAAACGGTATCGTTTTCGTTGACTATGGGCAGCGCGTTCCAGTGGAGCAGGGCGGCGACGGTATTGCGGATATTGAGAAAACGCTCCCTGGAACGCAGATCGTCCCTGGTGAGCAGAATTTGGGCGGTATTCACACCGTGGGCGGCAAAGGCCGTGTCCCAGGCCCGCATGAGCTGGCCCTGGCCCACAGCCGCGGCCGCCTGCCGGGCAGCAAGATCCGCAATGTCCGGTCTTTGTCCGGAGGCGGCCAGAACTGCTCGCCCCGCCGCTACGGCCCCGGAGGAAACAAGCACCACGCGCCGTTGGGGAGCATCTCCGCGTCCGTTGCGTACAAGGGCTATCTGCCTTGCCAGATCGGACATGACCTCCGTGTTGAGTCCTTGCGCGTCGCTCAGGACAGCGCTGCCGACCTTGATGATCACGGTGCGGGACTGGTTGACGGCCCGGAGGCGACCCCGCCGCGAATATTCTTGCGCATGGGGCATTATGTTTATTCCTCCCGCGTGTGAACGATTTCGGCATCAGGGAGGTCAGAGGCCGGAGACGGCTGCATCACGGGGCGACCCGCCTCAAGGGCGTCGCGCAGGCGCCAGATTTCTGCCGTCAGGTCTTCCATATGTTCTCCGCGCAGGGCGCAGATGAAGAAGACGCGCCGCCCTTCGTCGCGGGCGCGTGTTTGCAGGGCGGCCAGGCGTTCTGGAGAAAGCAGGTCTATTTTGTTGATGACCTCAATCTGCCGCCGTTCCGCAAGACGCGGCTCAAAACGGCGCAATTCCTCATTGATCAGCTCAAAGCCCGCCCAAGGCTCCTCGTCGCCCACGTCCGCTGCGCTCAGGATATGCACCAGAAAGCGGGTACGCTCCACATGCCTCAGAAAGCGGCTGCCCAGCCCGAGACCGGTGTGCGCGCCTTCTATGAGGCCGGGGATATCGGCAATGACCAGGCGTTTGCCCGGATTCGCCTCATGGATCATAACGCCCAGGTTGGGCGTCAGGGTGGTGAAGGGATAGCTGGCGATTTTTGGTCTGGCCGCTGAAACGCGGGAAATAAAGGTCGATTTTCCAGCATTGGGCAGGCCGATCAGCCCGGCGTCAGCCAGAATTTTCAGTTCCAGGCGCAGGGCGAACTCTTCTCCCGGCTCTCCGGGCTGGGCGAATCTGGGTGCGCGCATGGTGGAGGATTTGAAATGCTCGTTGCCCTTGCCGCCGCGTCCTCCTTTGGCGGCCGTAACCCGGAGAGCCGGCTCGGCCAGGTCGGCAAGGAAATATTCGCCTCCGGGGCCTTCTACAAAGACAAGGGTTCCCACCGGCAGGGCGATTTCAAGGTCTTCGCCGCTCCCGCCGTTGCATTGGCTGCCCTGGCCTGGTCGCCCGTTTTGGGCTTCATACAGGCGCTTGACGCGAAAATCGTAGAGGGAGAGGAGATGCGCGTCCGCCTTGAGGATGACGGAACCTCCGTTACCGCCGTCGCCGCCGTCCGGCCCGCCGCGCGGGACAAATTTTTCCCTGCGGAAGGAAACGCAGCCGCGGCCGCCCTTGCCGGCCCGCACCAGAATTTTCGCCTCATCGACAAAACGCATGTCCCGAACTCCGTGGCTTCTTCCCGGCCCTGCGGCCTCTGAACAAAAAACAGGAATAAAAAAGGGAAGAAGCTCACGCGTCTTCCCTGAAAATCCGGGCGTTTCTGCGCTTATTCCGCGGCGGCGTCGATATGGACGCGTACGTGGGTATGGCGCTTGCGGATATATTTTTCAAAACGCACCACACCGTCGATTTTGGCGAACAGGGTATAATCCCTGCCCATGCCCACATTGACGCCGGGGTGTACCTTTGTTCCCAACTGGCGCACCAGTATGCTGCCGGCGGAAACGCGCTGCCCGCTGAAACGCTTGACGCCGCGTCGTTGGCCCGCGCTGTCGCGTCCGTTGCGGGACGAGCCGCCCGCTTTCTTATGAGCCATATGATCCTCCTGGGATTCCGCGCCCAAGGCCGTCGGGCTTTTGCCCGTTCAAGGCCGTGGCGGGCGGGGAAAATTTCCGGTGTATCGCCGCGCGTCCGCCTCAGCCGTTAATGCTTTTAACGCGAAGCGCGGTAAAATCCTGCCGGTGTCCGCGCAGTTTGCGCGAATCATTGCGGCGCCAGCGTTTGAAAACCTTGATCTTCGGGCCGCGCCCGTGCTCCGTGACTTCCGCGGTGACGCTGGCCCCCGCGAGGTAGGGGGCGCCGACTTTGCATTCCGTCCCACCTATCAACAGCACCCTGTCAAGGATGATTTCGCTTCCGGCCTGTGCCGTCAGCTTTTCCACGGCAAGCCTTGTTCCTTCCTGAACACGATACTGTTTGCCGCCGGTTTCAATAATAGCGTACATAATTCTCCTCCAAAAAAGAGAGAGACATGTATGCGTCATTTCGCAAAAAATGTCAAGCCGGATTTACGGGGAGGGGAGGGCAGACGCATCTTATTGCGTCTGCCCTGCGGCGATGCGAAAGCATCGCCCGAAGCCGTAGGCTTCGTAAGGAGCAAAGCGGCTTTGCCGCTGCCGCGAATCTGGAAACATAACGC
>JAITGC010000059.1 GCA_031280915.1 Desulfovibrio sp.
CAAATAGTTTTCCCATCATGTTGTAAGACCCTTTTCCCAGCGAATAAAGCAACACGCAAAGAGCTTTCAGCGCCGCAATTTTTTCATTTGTACGCCCATCCCCGATCACGAAGTTGTAGGCGCAATCTTTACACTTATACCGTTGTTTTCCTCTGATTTTTCCGCTTTTTACGACTTTTGCGGACTTGCAATTCTTGCATTCTGGCATAGTGGAGCCTCGCTTGGTTCCTTTATAGCATAACATATCTATAAGTCCACACTATCCAAACAACATAGGTGCTGTGATGGTAAAATTATCAGGTAGGCTCGCTGTTCTCACTGTCTGACACATCCTGTTTTGCAGAGGAAAAGTGTCAATCTACCTGTTTGGGCAGAAGAAAAACTTGACTTGTGTTGCAGTGCAATATAATGTGTTGCATTGGAGGTAACTATGAATACGACATTATCTTTGCGGGTTCCTCAAAACGTGATTGAGCAACTGGGCCTTCTCGCGGATGCCACAGGGAAAAGCCGTAACTTCCTTGCGGTTCAAGCCATGCAAGACTTTATCGAGCGCGAAGCATGGCAGGTACAGGAAATACAGGAGGCTATAAAAGAGGCCGATGCGGGTGACTTTGCGACTGATGAAGAAGTGCGGGCGATAAAGACCAAATGGAGCCGCAATGCGGATTAAATGGCTGAAACGCGCAATAAAAAGCCTTGACGCGGCAATGGCCCATATCGCTCAGGACGATGAAGAAACAGCCAGAGATATAAGTGATTATATCCATATGCGGGTTGAGAGCTTACAAGAGCAGCCACTTCAAGGCCGACCTGGGCGCATTTTTGGAACCAGAGAACTTGTTATGGATAAATATCCCTTCATAGTTCCTTATCGCGTGAAAGGCGAGGTGATACAAATATTGCGGATATTTCATACAAGCCGAAAGCCTCCGCAAAAATGGTAAAGCGCCCCCTGATTATTGTTCTTTCCACGTCCCCACGATCTCATCCACGCAACGCACAACGCCCCCCTGCCGTTCCTCCGGGAGATCCAAATGAGGTAGAGAAGCCCTTCAGGGCATCGCGTCTTGCGCCGTACCGGGCTGCCGCAGCCTTCCGGCAAGCTGGAAAGCGCCTCTTATGCCCCGCAGCTTGGCGTTCTGCTGCGCGGCCTTTGCGGCGCTGCCATAACAACGCCTGACACTGCCCGCCCTCTTGACGTGAATGACGTTATTGCAATGGACATTGGCCTTGTTGGCCTGCCCTGCGCGGATCACGACTTTTTCCAAGACGCGGTGATCACAGTTGCCGGCACGAACAATTACAATGGCACGTTCCGGGTTGAAGCGTGCACAACCCCGGATATGATCGCCATTGCCGCGCCCTTTTTGGCGGAAACCCTGACTGCGACGGCCAAAGTCCGCCGTGGCCGCGCGCCCTTTCTTTCCGGCCCGGCGCAAGACCTTGGCGGCGGCAAGGTAGCCCTGCCCGTGCACGGCGGGGTTCACGCCCTGAACCCCGGCGAAACAGTCAGCATATCGGGAACAGCTAATTATGACGGGGAATTTGTGCTTGAAGACGGCACGGAAGGGGCCGTGCTGGTGATTGACGCCAGCTTCACAGATGAAACTTTTGACGGTTCCGTTGTGGCCGCGCCGCAATTTTACCGCCATAATTTTACTTTGCCCAAACGGCAACCTACCCTGTGCGTTGAAAAGTTTTTGGATTTTGAACCCGGGGCGGCGCAAAACGCATACCGGCGTTACAATTTCTGTAAAGTGAACGGCCTGTCTTTCAACTTCGGCGGCGATGACGAACTGAAATTCAGTTTTGATTACGCCGTAGGCAAAGAAACGCCCGCGCCCGCGCCCATTGACGCGGCCCCCGTCGTGCTTCCCGCCGTGGTAATGGACAATATTGAAACCTCTCTGTTCATTGCCGGTGTAAGGCGCGGCGATGTGGCAAGCGGTTCCTTCACAAATACTTTCGGCATTGAACCAAAGGCGGCGGTAGGGGATCGCGGTCAGTACAGCCGTATGCCTGAAGGAGATCCCGACTGCAAAGCAACCCTGTCTGCCTTCCTCGAAACAGACGAATTGCAGAAACTTGCCGACAATCGCAGCACCATTCCTTTTTCCCTGAAAATTTGCGCGGCAACCGGGGAAGAACTGACGTTTAATTACCCGGAAGCTGGACTTGACGCTTCCGGCGCGGCCATTACCGGCAAAAAAGGCTTGATGCAGGATTTTACCGTTATGGCCTTTGTCAATGCCGGTGAAACCGTCTTGACGGCTGAACTTGTCAACAGGGTGGAGGCTTACGCATGAGCGGAAGCGACATGCAGCACGGGTTGGGAGCCAAGATGGAGCAGGGCTGTTTCCATAACGTCCAGGCGGCTTTTGTGCCGCATATCCAACAGGCGGTCAATCTGCGGGGCATGCGCCCTCATGCGGCGGGCAAGTTCGGCCTTGTTCACGCCTTCCCGGCGCATGGCGCGATAGATGGCGGCTTTAAGCGCTGCCTGTACAGAAATGGGAACAATAAACGCCCCGGCTTCCCGCGCGGGCAGGGGCAGATCTTTTTGTCCAGCCATACGCGCGGCAAGAGCTTCTTCAATAGCCAGGGCGGCATTGCGCAAGGCTTCTTCCCGTGTTGCCCCAAAAGTGGTTACTTCCGGCAAAACAGCGCAGAGCGCCAGCCAGGTTTCATTATCATCCGGTACAAGGGTAACGGCGTATTCGCTTTCGTTCATGGTTTACGCATCCTTCAAGCCAAGGTCTTTGAGAATTTTTTGTACAAGAGCGGTTCCCAGTTCTTTGCCCTTGCCGTGCATGGGCAGTTGAGACACGCGATCTCCGTGGCGCACGGTCAAATGCCCGCTGCCCCCGGCATGATTCTCAAAGGTACAACCCTTGGCCGCAAGGTGGCGTTTCAGTCCTCGTGCGTTCATAGACACAACATAGCTGTTGTGTTTGCTCCAGTCAATACCCTTGCGCGCGCGGACCTTGACTTTTCCCGCCCTTCGGCTGGGGAACGCTGCAGCTACAACCTTGATTTTCTTATCAAGCATAACCGCCTTGATGACGCATGCGACTTGACGCCGCCTGATAAAGAAGAGGGCGACGCATGAACGCCGCCCTGACGCCCTTTGCCTTTGAGGAAAGCCTTGTGCGCGTCCGCAGGGATGAGCGCGGCGAACCGTGGTTTGTCGGCAAGGATGTGGCCAAGGCGCTGGAATATGAGGAAGTGGTGCCAACCACCTTTTTATCCCGCCCGCACTTGACGCGAAACGGCAAAAGGACGCGGTTTTACCGTTTGAGCGGTGTAAGGCTGAAAGATTGAACCGTAACCGGGGGCCGGGCATTCCGGCACCCATACAAGAAAGCGCCATGAACAACTATACGCCTTTCAAAACGCCTTCCGGTCTGGATGTGCGGATACGGCCCCGGAGCTATGAGGAATGGGAAAAACAGGAAGACGCCCGCATTGCCGCCATAGAGGGCATTCCGACCTTGCTTGAAGAAGGTATTCGTCTGATGCTGGCCTGTCAAATGCAATGGCGCGTTGGCTTTGCCGGGGCAACAGGGCTTGATTACAACGCTCTGTTCAGCGTTGCGGGCGCTTTGGGCGTAGCTGTGGATGCCGCCATACTTCGCGGGATCGGCATTCTGGAAAGCCTGACCTTGGAAAAGTGGAATAAGCGAAAAAAGGAAGACTAGCCGCGCACGATGACGCGCAAGCACTTGAAAGCGGCAAAGAGGCAAAGAGCTAAAACGGCGGCCGCAAAAAAGCTGAAACCGAAAGTCTTGAAGGCGGCAAAGGCCGCGGAACCGACAACGGCGGTAACGGCAAGCCCGGCAAGGGCAAGGCATAAGTCAAACAGTCTGATCATGGAAACATGATAAGGCTTTTCCCCAAAAAAGGCAATGAGCATATGGCTGATATAGCAACACGCATAAGCATTCAGGCAGATGACAGGGCTTCAGCCGTCATGCGCACTGTTGCGCGTGAATCGGAAACCATGTGTAAGCGCATTGAAGACTTGGGAAAAAACGCGACAAAGTATTTTATGGCGTTTCAGGCCGGGTTCAGCGGCGTTTCCGGCCTGGGCAGCCTGTTGCAAGAAACCGCAACCACCGCTATGCGTTATGAAACCCTTGGCCTTGCCATGAATCAGGCCGGGGCAAATGCAGGCCGTAACCGCGCGGAAATGGCCGCTTTTGAAACGCAGCTTGTCAAAAGCGGCATTGCCATGAATGAAAGCCGTGAGATTCTGACGCAACTTGCGGCGGCGAATATTATTGATCTTTCCAAGTCCGCGCAGCTTGCCCGTACCGCGCAAGACCTGGCTGTTGTGGGCGGCGTCAATTCCTCAGAAAAGAGATGATGGAAAAAAGGCTACCCTCTGCCGCTTAGTATGGCGTCCGAATTTGACGACCTACCTCACATAGCGAAATATGCCTCGACAGAAATTCTCTTCATTTTTGTATATACATTGTATTGACAATCTTTATGGCAATGCCTATTCTCCAAAAGAAGGAGAACATCACCATGACCGCAACAGCATCCATAAACCTGCGTATTTCCGATACGGAAAAAGCGCTGATTGATCATGCCGCCCAGAGCATGGGAAAGAGCCGGACGGCGTTTATTCTCGAGAACACGCTACGGATGGCCGAGGAAGTTATCCTTGATCGGACGCGCTTCACGCTCGACAGTGCCCAGTGGACACAGTTGAATATGGCATTGGATAATCCGCCTTCCGAAGACCATATGCGTGGTTTGAGCAAGCTTTTCGCCGCCAGGGTGCCCTGGCAGAAACAATGACCATGGAACTCTCCGTTCCCGCCCCGCTGACCCTCGCGCACAATACGTCCCTGTTCTCCTGCGGAGAACCTGTTCTGGACGATTGGCTGCGAGGACGGGCGATGAAAAATGAAACGTCCGGCGCAAGCCGTACCTATGTCGTCTGCGCTGAAAATGACGTTGTCGGCTACTATTCCTTGGCTGTCGGCAGCATTGAGCACCAATTCACACCGGGCAATATCAAACGCAACATGCCCCACCCTATCCCGGCCATGATTCTCGTTCGGCTGGCTGTTGACCGGAACTATGCGGGGCAAAACATCGGGACCGGCATGCTGCGTGATGCTCTTTTGCGTACCCTCCAGGCGGCGGACATCGCGGGTATCCGCGCCACGCTCGTTCATGCGTTGCATGAGAAGGCCGTCGCTTTTTACCGTGAACGGGGATTTATCGCTTCACCGTTTGATCCGCTAGTGCTTTTTCTTGCGCTTGATCATGTCAGACGTCTTTTTGCCGAAGCGTGAACCAGAGATATGCTTTGCTCCAATTTTGCTCCACGGACTCTGAAAAATCCTGATTTTTCATGGTGATGCCTGCATAGTCAACAGTTTGAATTTATTTGATAAATACTGATAACTAGCGGACATAATTGACGACTTTTTGAGGCTGTTAATCACTAGGTACGCGGTTCAATCCCGTGCCGGCGGAGCCGTATTCGACGTCGCTGAAGGCAGCCTGTTTCATTGGCGCCTTTTGTGGATGGGGAGAGTATAATGAAAATGCAACGTGTTGGGGATCATATACTGGGGATTAAATCAGCGGTTCCTTAACAATGCTTAAGGCCTCAGGAAATTGCTGATTGTCGCCTCCCGGCATTTGCAAAAGATAAAAAATCACGTATCTGAAAAACAGGATGCATAATGCACTATAGTCTTCACAGAATCATGAGCCGTCTTTTGCCCGCTATACCCGGCAAAACTGTCGCGGAACAGCGCGCGGAGAGCATGGATGCGAAGCCGTTGTCCCTGCCGTGCCGTTCAGCCGCCACAAGCTTTCCGGGCTTCTCCCCGCGGGGCAATCGCCTGACGCCCGCGCGGCGCGTTATCCTGTGCTGTCTATACATGGTGTTCTTTTTATGGATGCCGCATATCCCGCTTTTAGAGAATGCCGCGCCGACCTGCCGAGCGGCGGATTCCCCGGATCCGCTTAAGGGCGTCTCTGCGGTGACGCTTCCTTCGTCAAAAGAGGAAAAAACTCCGGCAAAGGGACCGGAACCCGGCGACGGCGTACGCCAAGGCGCAACGATTACGAATGAGCCGTGGATATCGCAAAGACTGACCCGCGAATTATCCCGCCTGCTTCACCCTGAACAGACGCCGACGCGTGCGCAAGGGACTTTTTCCTCCTCGCCTGTTCCCGGGCCTGAGCCGATACAGGAGGAGCCTTCAGGACCTGAGAAGGAAGCTTCCTCCTCACCGGAAGGAAATCAGGGAACATTGCCCCATGCGCCGCCGACACAGAATATCGGCGCGTCGGCATCTTCCGTCAAAGCGCCCTCCCCCCCCACTGTGGAGCCTGTAGAGCCTGTGGAATCTTTACCACACGCGCCCCTTCCCCCGACGCCTCCGAAAACAGTGACGCCTGCACTCCCCACCCCGGCGCTGCCGAAAACGCGGCTTCACCCGGCGGGGAACACCGCGGAGGATACGGCAGGACGGGAAAAAAAGAGCGCGGCGGCAGATGCGCGCTCCATTGCCGCCACGCCGGTTACGCAATCTCGGGAATCGCCTTCAGGATCCCAATCAGACAAAACTACGGCGCCGCCGGCGAGGAGGCGGGATGAAACTCGTGAGACGCCGCCTCTTGAGCGGGAATCTTCTCTCAAAAACGGGGCGCGTCCTGCGGAAAAAACACAAACGACCGATGTGGCGCGTACTGACGGCAAAGACGGCGAGACGGTGGAAATGATAGCCCGCCAAAATATCGTCCGGGCGGAAGTCAAACCGGTAAACCTCATGGTGCTGTCCGCTCCACACGACGGCGTCATTGCCGCCGTCTCTGTTCGCGACGGTGACAGCGTGGATGAAGGGCAGCGTATGGTCAGCTTTGATACGCGGGCGGAAGAGCAGTCCCGTACCCTTGCCGACGCCCTGGCCGCCGACGCCTTCAACCGACTGGGCACCCTGCCGGAAGGCCCTTCCCGGGAGCGGGATGAACTCGCGGCCGAGTATCTGAGACATTCGACGCAGGTGCGCGTCCATGAGCACAAACTTGCCCGGAGTGCCATCAACGCGTCTTTTGCGGGCACGGTAACGGAAGTGTACGCCAAGGCCGGCGAGCATGTCAAAGAGGGCGCTCCCATTGTGGAAATCGCCGAAAGCGGGAGCCTGGAAATCGTGTGCCGGGTGCCTTCCGCCTGGGTGCGCTGGCTGAAACCCGGCCATATTGTCTGGATGTATGTGGAGGAAACCGCCAAAAGCTATGAGGCGGTTTTGGTGCGCCTTGGCGGCAAGGTAGACGCAAACAGTAAGACCCTCAGGGCGTACGCTCGCTTTTCCACCCCTCCGACTGATTTGCTGCCCGGTATGAGCGGTTCGGCAAGCATACGACCACAACGTGCCGACGAGCAAAGCAGACGGGAAAACGCGCGGCCGTACGGCGGATCGAGCCGCCAAAACGGTACGACATCGCATTGAGAGCAAGCGACGCAAGCGCCGGACTCAAACAGCACCGGAACAAAGTCGCTTTGAGCTTGCGCCTGATCCGGCGCAATGCCTCTTCGCCCAACGCGCCGGGCGAGGCATTGCGATGCTGTAATGCCGTAATGAATAACTTTGACAAGACGTGATCTCATAATGCATTATGCACGGACTTCCGGCACCGCCCCAAGGGGCGGCGGAGCCGCCGGAGCGAGCCGAAAACAGCCTTTTTCGGCTGAGCGATCTTCATAAATCGGCCGATTGATCGATTTATGACCTGAGGTCATTACAGACAAGCCATATAACCTCAGCCTGTTAGAGACTTGCTGGCTTAGCCGGACAGCAATGACCTGAGGTCACGATTACCGAATTTTGCGCCTGATAGCGCTTGTCGTGTTTTTAAGGGGGGAAGTCTCCGTGCTCAAACACCTTCACATATCCGAGTTAAAAACAGGGATGCACGTGGCTAGTCCTGATATCGACTGGAAAACCCGTCCGTATCTGTATTTCGCGGATGAATATATTGCCACGGAAGAGCAAGTCCAGCAGATTATCGCCCAGGGCTTCCAGGAAGTATATATTGACCTGGACAAATCCTCCTCATCATCGCCGACAACGCCCACGTTGAGCGCGGAACAAGAACTCAGCGAACACAAGAAAACCGCTACGCCCAAAGCCAAGACGGCTCTTGAGGAAGAGCTGCCCAAGGCTGTCAAGGTGCATGGAGAGAGTATCGGATATGCCCGGCGTTTCATGAACGACATGCGTGCCGGCAAAGTCAACATGGAAGATGCCTCCCAAAATATGGAACACATTATGGGCAGTCTTGAGCGTAACGCCGACGCCCTGCTCAGTCTTTCCCGCCTGCAGCAGACGGACAACTACACGTATACGCACTGCGTCAATGTCTGCATTCTCACGACCATGTTCGCGCGCCATTTGAGACAAAACGACAAAAAAATATTTGCCGCCGGTCTTGCGGGTATGTTTCACGATTTGGGCAAGGCCATGGTGCCGCTGGCTATACTCAACGCTCCGCGAAAACTCAATGACGCCGAGTTTGCGGTGATGCGTTCTCACCCTGTTTTAGGGTATGAACAGCTTGTGACAGTGCCGAACATCCTGCCGGAAGTGCTTATGGGGGCCATACAACATCATGAGAAATACAACGGTACCGGTTATCCGCACGGATTGGCGGGCGACGCCATTTCGAACATAGGGTGCATGGTGGGCGTGGCCGATATTTATGACGCGCTTACCAGCACGCGTCCTTATAAAACTTCCATACACCCGCACAGAGCGTTGGGCATTATGTTCGAAATGCGTGATAAGGATCTGCAGCATGAATATATTGCCCAGTTTATCCGTATGTTGGGCATTTATCCGGTGGGCAGCGTGGTCGAAATGGAGGACGGCAGCATGGGCGTGGTGTCCGCCAGTAATGAGGAATGGCCTTTAAAACCTGTGGTGACTATAGTGCGCAACCCTGACGGCAAAAAAATAGTCGGCAAAAAATATAATCTGGCTGAGGAAATACATGCTCCGGCGATCGTCAACTGCATGTCCGCGGGGATGACGGACATCGACCCGGCCAAGGCTCTGGGCATTTCCCTGTAAACCATACGCGGTGTCGGCGGACATAGCCGGTGACGCGTGACTCCATGCAAAAAAAAAACTTGACGGAAGCGGACGTTCCATATACACATTTCTCCCTGTGCCGTTAAGGTGCGCTTTCCCCGGTAGCTCAGCTGGCAGAGCGGGTGACTGTTAATCACTAGGTCGGCGGTTCAACCCCGTCCCGGGGAGCCAGAAAAATCAAGGACTTGGAGTCAAATCCAAGTCCTTTTTTCGTGGCTGAATGTATATTTGCTCCATTTTTCGATACTTTTTGTATCTTCTTAATAGAGCAAATTGTGTCTTAGGTGCCGGAATCACCTCACAAATCCCGGTACAAAACCCCTTGTTTCCTGTCTATAGGGCGACCAGTTCAGGTCTGGTACCTAACCCGACATTTACCCTGGTACCTACGCCGCAGTCTGTTCTGATTCCTGAATATAAACTATATCTGCAAGTTCCTCGTCCCAAAACCAATTGACAGTTACTTTTTGATGACGAGCAACATAGTCAGGGTAATTTGTCTTGAGGCGTTCCCACTGAGTATTTACCCATTCTACTTTTTTAGGATTGTTCTCCTCACGGTCTAACATCTCCATATAAAGACCAGTTGTTGTTGCCTGAGATTGAAATTCGACCTCTATTGTCCCGTCTTCCATATCATAAACAAGCCAATTGCCGTCATACTCAGGAAAGTCATCCTGTAACATACCCATCAACGTTTCAGCGTCAAATCCCTCTACAGGCTCAATACCTTCAAGAAGAAAATCCTTTTCCTGTTCAGATTCAGGCAGATGTTCCATACCTTCGCTAACAGACCAAGAGTCGTGAGATTCCTTAATCAGATTAACCAGTTCAGAGTACGTCATTTTCGTTTCCTTTTTATTCTTAGTATATCACGGAAACTTAAAATGTTAAGCAAGGGGAAGAAGAAAGATGATCTACCCTGATACCTATTTTTAGTGACTGGTGACACCCAGAGAGGATTTTAACTCTGGGATGTATGGAATTATTTGGGCTGGGAGTCGTGTGAGCAGGGAGTGAC
>JAITGC010000074.1 GCA_031280915.1 Desulfovibrio sp.
ACAGAGACAAATCCGGCCTGACTGACCTATCTTCCAGGAATTGCTCCCAGCGGTCGAATGCGGCCCGTAACGGATCATCAAGATAGGACAGAGCCTTTTCCCGAATCCAATCCGGCACTCCGTAGGCGGCTTCGGCTATGCCGCCCGTGATGGCGGCGAGGGTGTCGCTGTCGCCGCCGAGAGAGATGGCGTTACGTATTGCGTCCTCAAAGTCCGCGCTTTCAAGGAAGGCGACAACTGCCTGTGGAACGGTCTCCTGACAGCTTTCGTTGAAGCGGTAAGTCGGGCGGATTTCGTCAAGGGTCATGCTCAGGTCGTAGCCACAGTTTTCCTCAATTCGCCTTTTTATGTCGCCTTTCCATTGCTCCGGTGTGGTAGCCGGGTTTCCGTAGTCAAACTCCCAACCGCCAAAGTAGAAGCGGGACATAAAGATTGCCAGCGCCGTGGCTTCCGCGCCCTTAATCCCTTCGGGGTGATTGTGCGTCACAGAGGCTGACCGCCGTACACCATCCCAACCGTTAGACGGCCAACAGCCCGTGCGGGCGTAAAAGCCGCAGTTCAGCATCTAGCAGCAAGGGGAAACCCTCATGGCAGAGCCGTTGCCCCAACTGTTGTACGGCTCACGCTCATCAGAGTTTATCCAGTTACCGAACCGACCTCCATATCCGGCATTTGGATAGAGCCGCCCCCACTTCTTGTAGGCATCTATGAAATCATCCGCCTCGCCGCCGTTCATAACGGCATCAGCCGTGGCGATGGTCATCATGGTATCATCCGTGAAGAAGCAGTCGTCCCGAAACAGCGGGAAGTCCTTAGTTTTGATATTGCGCCATTCGTATACGCTTCCTACGATGTCGCCGACAATCGCTCCGAGCATGAATTTTGCCCCCGCCTCCGTTTGTTGCCACAGTATCCGGCTACATTCTAATGATTTTTATTCCTTTCCTCAAATTGATGCTGACACCGGACAAGAGTCACACTTACGTCCGGAAGTGGGACGAATCAGCATCGCGTTTGGAATACACAGTTCAATACATTGAAATAATTGATATTAATTGGTCAACCCATTTTGACCGTTCAAAGCGTCGGAAAAGTTAAATTCAATATAACTATCTGATTTTATAGAATAACAGCACAAATTGCCTTGCGAGTGGCATAATTCTATCATTATCCTGCATTTTCAAACTATTATCGTTTAGACGCCGGTTTTACTCCAACGCGGTATCATTGGGGGCGGAAAAATAGATTTTCCCGGCGGTCAGATTGTGGATTCTGATGAAAATTAAACTTGTTACAAAATCGGACTTGCGACTTTACAAAGTCCGCAGGAATTGGAGAATAGAGGGAAAAAAGGGAGAAAATATGGGTGCGGCAGGGGCAAATTCGTGGAGGGAAGTCCGAAATTGAAAAGACTAGTGTTTGCAAACCCCTTTGAATATACAACAAATTTGCCCGGTCAGCCTTATGATTTTCGGCTTTCCGGGCAAGTTTGTTAAAAGTTCTGGTGGAGGCGAGGGGAGTCGAACCCCTGTCCGAGAGCATTCCACGCGAAGCATCTACAGGCTTAGATCAGGCATACATTCTCGCCCGTGCTGTTTGGCCCTGATCAGCCGCAGACAGGCAAGCCCGCCGTAACATCTTGCGAAAACTCCGGTGGGCGCCAGTTTTCGCCAGCCCGATAAGATGCCGCCATCCGGGAACATCAGGCGTCATCCCGAACAGCGTGACCGGTGTTACGCGGTCAAGTGACTCGTCTAAGCCGCGTAGGCGTAGGCGTAGTCAGAGTTGTAATCGTTGTTGGCAATTACTGTGTTGCCGCTTTTTACGAGGCCAGCGGCGCCTCGGCCTGCCGCTCCGGCTTCCACGTCCCCGTCGAAACCGGTGCGCCCCCCTAGAGCATTTTCGCTTTGAAATGCTTGCTTGACGGTGAAGCAAGTTCGCCTTGCAAGCATTTCGTGACGCGGATTTTCAAAAAAATCCGCGCCCAGCGGTCAAACATTTTCAATGTTGAACCGCTCTATAAGGATACAATGTTGTTCAAAAATTTATACCGAAAATATTTTATCTCTGTCAAGTAAAAACCGCGGAAAATTTTTCAAGGTCTTTAAACAGCCATATCCCCCGTTGCCGCCACAAGGAGGCAAGACGAGGGATTATGCTGCAAATCAGGGAAAGGGAGAACGACATCTGTTATTGGAAGGCGTCCAAGTTCACCATAACCGGATTTTCGTCAATTTCCTCCAAAAACTTGTCAGGCCGCTCCTTTTGCTCCGGCACGTCAATGTCGCCGTACACGTATTCACGGTAGCCGGTACCGGCCGGGATGAGCCTGCCGACGATGACATTTTCTTTAAGGCCGCGCAGGGAGTCAAGCTTGCTCTTGAGGGATGCCTCGGTGAGAACCTTGGTGGTTTCCTGAAAGGAGGCCGCGGAAATAAAGGACGATGTCGTCAGTGAGGCCTGGGTGATGCCCAGTACCAAAGGTTCGGCCGTGGCCGGTTGGCGACCTTCGGCCAAGGTTCTTTCATTTTCGGTTCTGAATTCGATTTTATCCACCTGCTCGCCCACAAGGAAGGAGGTTCCGCCAGCGTCAAGAACAGTGAGCTTTTTGAGCATCTGGCGCACAATGACTTCGATGTGCTTATCGTCAATGCCGACGCCCTGGAAGCGGTAAACTTCCTGAATTTCATCCACAAGATAGCGGGCAAGGTATTTTTCCCCGCGGGTACGCAGGATATCGTGAAGTTCAGGATAGCCTTCCGTCAGGGGGTCTCCGGCTTCCACAAAGTCGCCGTCTGCGGAGGTGATATGTTTGCCCTTCGGGACAAGATATTCCTTGGCTTCGCCTATTTCCGGGGTGACAACGAGCTTGCGTTTGCCTTTTGATTCCCCGGCGTAGGTCACAATGCCGGAGATTTCGGAAACTTCGGCTTTATCCTTGGGCTTGCGCACTTCAAAAAGTTCCGCCACGCGTGGCAGACCACCGACGATATCCTTGGTTTTGGAAGTTTCGCGCGGCTTGCGCGCCAGGATATCGCCGGCTTCTATGCTGTCTCCGTCCTTGACCATGATGATGGAACCCACAGGCAGGGCATAAACGGCCGTCGCGGAACCTTGCCCACGTTGCTTGACGCTGCCGTTTTCGTCGCAAATGGAAATGGAGGGGCGGAAATTGGTGGTTTTGTATTCCATGATGGTCAATGACACCTGGCGCGTCACTTCATCCACTTTTTCCTGAACCGTTTTGCCGTCAATAATGTCGGAGAAACGGGCCAGGCCGTTTTCTTCCGCGACAAAGGGTTCATTGAAGGGATCCCATTCAGCAAGGAGAGCGCCCTTGGCGATCTCCTGACCGTCGGAGACCAGCAGGCGTGCGCCATTGGGGAGAATATATTTTTCCCGTTCGCGCCCCTGCGGGTCAATAATGGTCAGCTGTCCGCTCTTGCCGAGCACAAGATGCGCGCCGTCTCTGTTTACCACTTCCCGTACCCGGTGCAGGAGCACCCGACCGGAGTTAAGAGCCTCAAACTTGTTTTTTTCAATGGTGCTTGAGGCGGTGCCGCCGATGTGGAATGTGCGCATGGTCAACTGCGTGCCGGGTTCGCCGATGGATTGGGCGGCGATAATGCCTACGGTTTCGCCTATATTGACAAGATGACCCCGGGCAAGATCCCGGCCATAGCAGAGGGCGCATATGCCGCGTTCCGCCTGGCAGGTCAGCGGGGAGCGCACGGTGATGGAGGCGACGCCTTTTTCGGCCAGAAGTCGGGCTTCGTTCTCCGCCATCAACGTGTTTTCGGGAGCGAGAATTTGTTCCGGCTTGTCCGGGTCATGCACAGGATACAGGAGAACACGCCCGATAGCGCGTTCGGCAAGGGGCGTTTTGATATCCACCCCTTCCTTAAGATCGGTCAGTTCGACGCCGTCCACAGTGCCGCAATCGTGCTGCGAGACAATGACGTCCTGTACAACATCCACAAGGCGGCGTGTCAGATAGCCGGAGTTGGCCGTCTTGAGGGCGGTATCGGCAAGGCCTTTGCGCGCGCCGTGGGTTGAGGTGAAATACTGGAGCACCGAAAGCCCTTCCCGGAAAGAGGAGGTGATGGGCGTTTCAATAATTTCGCCGGAGGGTTTGGCCATGAGGCCTCGCATGCCCGCAAGCTGGCGCATTTGATCCTGATTGCCGCGCGCGCCGGAATTGGACATCATAAAGATGGGATTAAAACTCTGGTTTTGTTCTTTTGCGCCGGTTTTCGGATCAACAAGAATATCGAAGGAGATTTCCTTGGTCATTTCAGAGGACACATCCTGCGTGGCTTTTGTCCATACGTCCACGACCTTGTTGTATTTTTCGGTACGGGTGATGATGCCGTCGCGGTACTGGCGTTCAATGTCGTCTACTTCGTCCTGAGAAGCAGCCAGAATTTTCTTTTTTCTGGCTGGAACCGTCAGATCTTTCACGCCAATGGTCACTCCGGCGCGTGTGGCGAACTCATAACCCATGTCTTTGAGCTTATCGCAAAGAATCACGGTGGATTTGATGCCACAGCGATGGTAGGCCGCTCCGACAAGCTTGGCGATGTTTTTCTTGGTCAGCACGCAGTTGACAAGATCAAAGGGGAGATTTTCCGGCAGGATTTCACTTACCAGAACACGGCCCGGCGTTGTCCGGCAGAGTTGGCCGTCTTTCATGCGCACCTGAATCCGGGCATGCAGGGAGACGACCCCCGCATCATAAGCCGCTTCCACTTCCCACGGGGCGCAGAAGGTCATGCCCTCGCCGTGTTCAAAACTGCGTTCGACAGTCATGTAATAAAGGCCGAGCACAATGTCTTGCGAAGGCACAATCACCGGGCCTCCGTTGGCCGGCGAGAGAATGTTGTTGGTGCTCATCATGAGAACGCGGCATTCTATCTGCGCTTCCACGGAAAGAGGGATATGAACGGCCATCTGATCACCGTCAAAGTCCGCATTGTAGGCTGTGCAGACGAGTGGATGCAGACGGATGGCCTTGCCTTCGACCAGCAGGGGCTCAAATGCCTGTATCCCCAGACGATGCAGCGTTGGAGCGCGGTTGAGCAGGATGGGGTATTCCCTGACCACTTCTGAAAGAATGTCCCAGACAACCAGTTCTTCCCGTTCCACCATTTTTTTAGCGCTTTTGATGGTGGAGGCATGCCCGCGTTTTTCCAGTTCTGAATAGATAAAAGGCTTGAAAAGCTCCAAAGCCATTTTTTTCGGCAAGCCGCACTGGTGCAGTTTAAGATAGGGGCCCACAGTAATGACTGAGCGGCCCGAATAGTCCACACGCTTGCCCAGCAGATTTTGGCGGAAGCGGCCCTGTTTGCCCTTGATCATGTCTGAAAGGGATTTGAGGGGGCGGCCGTTGGTGCCTGTTATGGCTCTGCCGCGCCGGCCATTGTCAAAAAGCGCGTCAACGGCTTCCTGGAGCATGCGTTTTTCGTTGCGGATTATGATTTCCGGCGCGCCCAGTTCCATAAGGCGTTTCAGCCTGTTGTTCCGGTTAATGACCCGGCGGTACAGATCATTGAGGTCAGACGTGGCGAAACGTCCGCCATCCAGAGGCACCAGGGGACGCAGATCCGGCGGAATGACGGGAATGACTTCCATGATCATCCATTCGGGCTTGTTTTGCGATTCAAGAAAAGCCTCAACGATTTTAAGGCGTTTGATGAGTTTTTTCTTTCTTGTCTGGCTTTTTGTGCCTTCGCTTTCCTCGCGCAACTCAAATTTGAGCTTTTCCATATCCAGTTCTTCCAGCAATGTGCGTACAGCCTCCGCCCCCATGCCCACAGTGAGAACATCGTCCCTGCCGTAGCGCTCCAGTATCTGGAGATACTGGTCTTCTGAAACGACCTGGCGCTTCTGAAGGTTTGTTTGCCCCGGATCCATGACGATATAGGAATCGAAATACAGCACTTTCTCCAGGTCGGCCATGGTCATGTCAAGGAGCGTGCCGATTTTGGAAGGCAGGGTTTTTAAAAACCAAATGTGGGCGACTGGCGTTGCCAACTCAATATGCCCCATGCGTTCGCGGCGTACTTTGGATGCAATGACTTCCACTCCGCATTTTTCGCAGACAATGCCGCGATGTTTCATGCGTTTGTATTTGCCGCAGTTACATTCGTAGTCTTTAACCGGGCCGAAGATTTTTGCGCAGAAAAGGCCGTCCCGTTCCGGTTTGAATGTACGGTAATTGATGGTCTCCGGTTTTTTAACCTCCCCGTAAGACCATTCGCGGACAGCCTCGGGTGAGGCAATGGAAATCTGAATGGCCTTCAGGTTGCGGATATTTGTTATGCCGGTGGATGTGCCGCGTGCAGTAAAAAGATCGTCCAGGCTCATATATATTCATCCCGCGTTAAAAATCTCGTTGAATCCGTTGGTCGTGACAGCGTACGGAGTTTTAGTCAGTTTCAGTCATTTCCCTCATGTAGCCGACACGCTTCGGTTTTTTCTGGCCTTCTTCTTGATGCAGGGTGACGTTGAGACCCAAGCTCATCAGTTCCTTGACAAGCACATTGAAAGATTCCGGCAGGCCGGCTTCCAGGAAATTGTCGCCCTTGACAATTTTTTCGTACATTTTTACACGCCCGGCCACATCATCGGATTTGACGGTGAGGAATTCCTGAAGCAGATAGGCCGCGCCATAGGCTTCCAAAGCCCAGACTTCCATTTCTCCGAGGCGTTGCCCACCGAATTGCGCCTTGCCTCCAAGAGGCTGCTGAGTCACAAGAGAATAGGGGCCGGTTGAGCGTGCATGAATTTTTTCATCCACGAGGTGGTGGAGTTTGAGGATATACATGACGCCGGTTGTGACTCTGTTTTTGAAGGGCACTCCTGTGCGTCCGTCATACAGAACGGTTTTGCCGTCGTTTTCCAAACCGGCTTTGTCCATCCAGGACCAGATTTCGTCTTCAGTTGCGCCGTCAAACACGGGCGTTTTTGTTATAATGCCGCTTTTGAGCTTTTTGACGGCGGCGACAAATTCTTCATCATCCATGGCGTCAACAAGAGATGAAATATCCTCTGAGGTAAAAATTTCCTTGACTTCCTTGCGGACGACTTGCAGGGCTGTGCCGGAATCCACCAGATTCGCCAGTTGACGGCCGAGTTCCTTTGCTCCCCAGCCAAGATGGGTTTCCATAATCTGGCCGATATTCATGCGGGAGGGAACGCCGAGGGGATTGAGCACTATGTCCACGGGGCGACCGTCGGCAAAAAACGGCATATCCTCTTCCGGCAGGATGCAGGAAACAACGCCCTTGTTGCCGTGCCTGCCCGCCATCTTGTCGCCCACGGAAAGTTTGCGCTTGATGGCGATGTGCACTTTAACCATTCTGATTACGCCGGGAGGCAGGTCATCGCCTTCTGTTACCTTTTCACGCTTGGCATCATAAATGGATTTGAGAAATTCAACTTCCCTGTCGTAAGATTTGATAGCATCCGCCACAACATCGTTGACGGCCTTGCTTTTGAACAGACCCGCCAGTTTTTTGACCGGGATCTGCGCGAGCAGTGCCTCGGTAAGGGCGGCTCCAGCTTCCACCAGTATTTCGCCCTTTTTCCTGCCCTGGACGGAAACAGCGGTCTGTTTGCCCAGCACGTGTTCCGCCAGAGTGGCGCGGACACGCCTTGCCAGGGCACCGAGGTGATCCGCCTCTTTTTTGTCCAGCACGGCGATGTCGTGTTTTTCAATGGCAAGAGTGCGCTCGTCCTTGTCGCCGGAGCGGCGATTGAATACCTTGACGTCGATAATTGTGCCCTCGACCCCCGGCGGGACTTTGAGGGAGGTGTTTTTAACATCCCTGGCCTTCTCGCCGAAAATGGCGCGGAGCAGTTTTTCTTCCGGCGTAAGTTGGGTCTCGCCCTTGGGAGAAATCTTGCCCACAAGAATATCGTCAGGTTTGACCGTCGCGCCGATGCGGATAATGCCGCTGTCATCGAGATTGCGCAGCATTTCTTCGCTGACGTTGGGGATGTCGCGGGTGATTTCCTCCGGGCCCAGTTTTGTGTCACGGGCGACAACCTCAAATTCCTCAATATGAATGGAGGTGAAGATGTCTTCCTTCACCGCTCGTTCGGAGATAAGGATGGAGTCTTCATAGTTATAGCCGCACCAGGGCATAAAAGCCACAACGAGATTTTTGCCCAGGGCCAGTTCGCCTTCCTCGATGCCGGGGCCGTCAGCGAGTATTTGGCCTTTTTTTATGGTTTCCCCCGGCAGGCAGGTCGGCCTTTGGCCGAAGCAGGAATTTTGGTTGGACTTGTGGAATTTGAGCAGGTCGTAGGCGCGCACACCGCCTTGTTCCTTGTATATGTCGTCGGAGTAGGCCACTATGATGCGGTCGGCATCGACATACTCCACCGTGCCGTCAGCCGGCGCGACAATGCAGGCGCCGGAGTCGCGGGCGACGTCCACTTCCATGCCCGTGCCCACAAGGGGTTTTTCGGAACGCAGCAAGGGCACGGCCTGGCGCTGCATGTTGGAACCCATGAGGGCGCGGTTGGCGTCATCATGCTCCAGAAACGGAATCAGCGCGGCGGAAATGGAAACCATCTGGCTCGGCGAGATGTCCATGAGAGTGACTTCCTCGCGGGAGCGTATTTCCACCTCGCCCCTGACGCGCACGGTGACGAACTCGTCAAGCAGCTGTCCCTTGGCGTCAAGGCGGGCGTTGGCCTGGGCGATAACCTGATCGTCCTCGCGGGAAGCGTCGAGATGGATGACCTCGTTGACGAGGGAGCCGTCCCGGACAACACGATACGGTGTTTCAATAAAGCCGTAATCATTGACTTTGGCGAATGTCGTCAAGGAGACGATCAGTCCGATATTCGGCCCTTCAGGCGTTTCAATGGGGCATATTCTGCCGTAGTGTGAAGTATGCACGTCGCGCACTTCAAAACCGGCCCGTTCACGGGTCAAGCCGCCGGGGCCAAGGGCAGAAAGACGGCGTTTATGGGTTACTTCGGAAAGTGAATTTGTTTGATCCATAAACTGCGAGAGTTGTGATGTGCCGAAAAATTCCTTCAACACCGCCGCCACGGGTTTGGGATTGATTAGGTCATGGGGCATGAGCGTTGAAATTTCCTGTAGGCTCATACGTTCCTTGATGGCGCGCTCCATGCGCACGAGGCCGATGCGGTACTGATTTTCCACAAGCTCTCCCACAAGACGGACGCGGCGTTTGCCCAGATGATCAATGTCGTCTGCGGGGCCGTGGCTGTCCTTGAGTTTGACTAGAACCGCGATGGCCGTGAGGATGTCGTTGTTGGTCAAAGTGCGCGTCTGCTCGGATTCTTTAAGCCCGAGGCGCTGGTTGAGCTTGTAGCGTCCAACCGGTGAGAGATCGTAATAATCGGGATTTCTGAAAAGATTGTCAAAATAGCTGGCCGCGATTTCCGGCGTTGGGGGCGAGGACGGCCTCAGCCGGCGGTATATTTCCTCCTGGGCTTTTTGCTGGTCAGGTACGCGATCCATAACAAGAGTATCGCGGATGGAAGAGGAGGTGTCAGTGCCGCGCGTATGCAATACAGACACCCGCGTAATGCCGGCTTCGCGCATGCGCTGGACAAGGCCGGGTGTGATTTCATCCGTTGATTCCGCCAGCACTTCTCCATTGCCGGGATCAACCACATCCTCGGCCAAAAACATGCCGTCGAGCAAATCCGGCCGCACTTCAATGGCCTTGAGGCCGGATTCACATATCGAACGCCAACTGCGTTTGGTAATGGGCTTGCCGGCTTTGACAAGAACCGTTCCGTCTGAAGAGAGGATATCCGCATAAGCATTGTCTTTGCGGTAGAGTTTTTTGTCCACTTCCCAGAAGAGTCTTTCGCCTTCAAGCAGATAATGTTCATGGGTGTAGAAATGATCCAGTATTTGCTCTCTGGACATGCCCATGGCCTTGAAAAGGATGGTCGCGGGCATTTTACGGCGTCTGTCAATGCGGACGTAAAGTATGTCCTTATGGTCAAAATCAAAGTCAAGCCACGAGCCGCGCATGGGCATGACTCTGCAGGAGTAAAGCACTTTGCGGCTTGTATGTGTTTTCCCGCCGTCATGTTCGAAAATAATGCCGGGAGAACGCTGCAACTGGTTGACGATGACGCGTTCCGTGCCGTTGATGATGAAAGTTCCCTTTTCGGTCATCAGGGGCAGCGTGCCGAAGTAGATGTCTTGTTCCTTGATGTCGCGAATGGTTCTGTTGCCGGAGCCTTCGTCAGCGTCATAAACGACCAGGCGCACTTTTATGCGCATGGGCGCTTCATAGGTCAAGCCTTTGGAAATGCACTCAGCTTGATCGTATTTTGGGTTGCTTACTTCGTAGCTGACAAATTCAAGGCTGGCGGTTTTGTTGAAATCCTCAATGGGGAAGACCGTGTGAAAAACGCCCTCCAGGCCCTCGTCACGCTTGCGCTCCCCGATGGTGATGTCGTCCTGAAGAAATTTGCGATAGGAGTCTATCTGCAGATTCAGCAAATGGGGGATGGGAAGAGAAACCTTGATTTTTCCGAATTGTTTGGTAAGCTGACCCATGAGTACCTCTAATCAGGTAACAGTTGCGTCCCACGGCAGATCCAAAAAATGCGCAATGGCCGGCGAAAAAAGAAGCCGGGGCGGCAATCAGCCCTAAAAGCTAAAGAGTTGAGAAAAGTATAAAGGATACTTTACGCTGTGCATTGAACTTACAATTATAATTGAAATTTTTTTTTTTTGCAAGTAATTCTTACGAAGAACTTTTTGACCATTAAAAGCCATGTGGAAATAATATTTCCCAAATGTGAAAAATAACTGCATGGCGGGATAATTGAGTCCCGCCATGCAGTTGAACGAAGCCGCAATACTCCGTCCGGGCACGGAGATTACTTAACTTCGACAGTTGCTCCCGCTTCCGTGAGCTGCTTTTTGGCTTCTTCGGCTTCCTCTTTGGAGACAGCTTCTTTAATGGTGGAGGGAGCGCCGTCAACCTTGTCTTTGGCCTCTTTGAGCCCAAGGTTAGTCAATGCCCGTACTGCCTTGATAACATTGATCTTATTTGCGCCAGCCTCTTTGAGGATGACGTCAAATTCCGTCTTTTCCTCTTCGGCGGCGGCCTCAGCGCCGCCGGCAGGGGCGGCAACGACCATCGCCGCAGCGGGCGCGGCCGCAGATACGCCAAATTTTTCTTCCAGTTCCTTGATAAATTCGGAAAGTTCAAGTACAGTCATATTGGAAATAAATTCAACAACTTCTGCTTTGGTTACGGCCATGGGAAACTCCTGATTTCTGGCTGTTAAAATGTTGCCGTTTCGCCTTGATCATGCGGAAGCTTTGCTTTTTTGCTTCTCAATTCCTTTGAGAGCATAAAGCAGGCTGCGGATCATGTTGGCGAAAAGTGAAACAAAATTGGTGGGCAAAGCGTTCATTGTGCCAAGCATTTGCGCGAGCAACTGTTCCCTGCCGGGGAGTTTGGCAAGAGCATCCACCTGTTCGGCAGTCATCATCTTGCCTTCAAGACTGGCGTAGCGAATCTTGAAGAGTTTGCTTTGCTTGACAAAATCACTGAGCATTTTGGCCACCGCCACAGGGTCTTCGAACCCAAGGGCCACGCCGCTGTTCTCATGGAGCTTGTCCTTGATTGCGTCGTGTGCGCCGCCGGTAAGAGCGATACGCCCCAGGGTATTTTTGACAACGTGGTATTCACCGCCCGCGTTGCGCAGATTAACCCTGAGTTTTGTCAGCTCTTCCACCGTCATTCCCTTGAAGTCCGTCAGTACCGCAAATGAAGCCTTTTCGGTCTTTGCCTTGATGGCTTCTATGATAGCGGCTTTTTCAGACCTGTTCACGTGACACCTCTCACGTTCGGGTTGCCGGGTGGAATGCCGAGCCAAAGCAGAAATGTCTGGGCAGGAGATTAAGGGTTTTGCCCACCTGCCGTCTTCGACTCGAATTCCGTATTCCTCTGCCAAGATTGTTCAGAGTATTTTTACCCTTGAAAAGTGGAAATGCTCTGGCGACGGAAACCGCCGCCCGCGCGTGGGGAGGGAGAATTCACTTTCGCCGTCCACGCCGAACGCAACGTTTCAAAGTTAATCTGCTCTAGACAACCGCTTGAGGGTTATCCCTCAAGAAATTTTTTTACCTGGGGCATGTCGACCTTGAAGCCGGGCCCCATGGTCGTGGATACCGCCATGGAACGCATGTAAGCGCCTTTGGCGGCAGAAGGCTTCAGTCGGTTGACGGTTTCCAGCAAGCTTTTGAGGTTCCCCAATATTTTTTCAGAACCAAAGGAAACCTTGCCGAGAGGGGCATGGAGAACGCCGGCCTTATCGACTTTGAATTCAACCCGCCCGGCTTTGAGTTCGCTCACGACTTTGGCCACATCGAAGGTGACGGAGCCTGTCTTGGCGTTGGGCATGAGGCCGCGGGGGCCGAGCACTCGTCCAATCTGGCCGACAAGGGCCATGACGTCAGGCGTGGCCACGGCGGCGTCAAATTCCATCCAGCCATCCTTAATCTGGGCCACCAAGTCTTCCGCGCCCACGGCGTCGGCACCTGCTTCACGGGCTTCAGTCTGTTTTTCACCTTTACAGAATACGGCAACCCGCACGGTTTTTCCAAGACCATGGGGAAGGGTGACAGCGCCCCGCACCATCTGGTCGGAGTATTTGGGATCAACTCCAAGACGTATGGCCACATCCACGGTTTCGTCAAATTTGGCGAATGCCGTCTTCAGGGATTTGGCCACAGCGTCCTCTATGCTGAAACGCTCCAGAAGGTTCAATCCTTCAAGGCTGTTGCGAAATTTTTTACCATGTTTCGGCATGATGCTATCCTTGTCGTTTAGGATCTCCTGCGGTTGTTATGTATTATGACAACGGCGGCAGTACGAATGATTTTAGCGAAAAGAATCAGTGCATTGCAATTTGTCTATCGGGGCCACAGCGGCGGACCGGCTTCAGGCACTGGTTTTGAAAACCTTTATTGTATATCTATCCCCATGCTGCGGGCTGTGCCCGCGATGGACCGCACCGCAGCCTCCAAAGAAACGGCATTGAGATCGGGGAGTTTTGTCCTGGCGATCTCTTCCACTTGGGCCATGGTCAGGCTTCCAACTTTGTTGCGGTGGGGTTCGCCGGATCCCTTTTCAATTTTCGCGGCTTTCATAATCAGCACGGAAGCCGGCGGCGTTTTAGTAATAAAAGAAAAGGAGCGATCAGCATATACGGTGATGACCACCGGGATAATCATTCCTTTTTGATCCTGTGTACGGGCATTGAATTCTTTACAGAAACCCATAATATTCAAACCGTGCTGACCAAGGGCCGGCCCTACCGGAGGCGAAGGATTGGCCGCGCCGGCGGGAATCTGCAATTTGATCTTGGCAACTTCTTTTTTGGCCATTGTGAACTTCCTCAATGAGAGCGGAATTTTTCGAAAGTGGAAAAATAAACTCTCATCCTTTTGAAACTTGTACAAAATCAAGTTCGACTGGCGTCTGGCGTCCAAAAATGGAAACAGAGACACGCAGTTTTCCCTTGTCGTAATTAACGTCTTCAACCACGCCGTTGAATCCTCCGAATGGCCCGTCAATAACGCGCACTTCATCACCTTTGTCAAAATTGAACTTTGGCCTTGGGGTCTCCCGGCTGTTCTCCATTTGTTTGAGAATGGCCTCGGCTTCGGAATTTTTCATGGGAGCCGGTCTAGTTTTTCCGCCCACAAAACCCGTCACTTTGGGAATGGACTGCACAAGATGCCAGGACAAATCCGTCATCACCATGCGCACCATAATATATCCGGGAAACATTTTGTTTTTTGTGCGGCGTCGGCCCCCGTCTTTGGCACGTTCTTCCACCTGCTCCGTTGGGAGGATGACTTCTTTGATTAGTCCGTTGTCCTGGCCGGTACGGATCATCTCGGTAATGGTTTTTTCCACCCGCTGTTCAAAACCGGAATAGGTATGCACCAAATACCAACGAGCTTTCTGATCTTGCTCGTCAGTTTGGGAAACGTCGGAATTGTTGGGGACGATATCAGAATTGCTCATATCAGCCTTCAAGACAATACGGATTTGATCAGGGCCGACAGACCGAGATCCACCAGTCCGAGAATGATTGCCATAACGACCACAAAACCCAGTACGGCCAAAGTGGCTTTTTTTGTTTCAGGGATGGTCGGCCATGTCACTTTGCGCAACTCGGCTTTCGCATCCTCCACATAGCGCGTAAAGCGCACAACAGGATTCTGTGTGTGCTCCGGTCTGGTTTCAGAAGATTGATCCTGTCTTTTCGCCATGGCGCCGCCTGTGTGTGATAAAATGGCAGGGCAGGAGGGATTCGAACCCCCAACTTGCGGTTTTGGAGACCGCCGCTCTAACCGTTGGAGCTACTGCCCTGCGTTTCGCGCGAAGAAGCTTTGTCCTTTGCGCGATGTTATCTTGTTTCCCTATGCAAGGTATGCTTTTTGTCCCACGGGCAGTATTTCTTCATCTCCAGACGCCCGGTGGTATTTTTTTTGTTTTTTCGCGTACTGTAGTTGCGTCGTTTGCATTCAGTGCAGGCCAAGAGGATGTTAACTCTCATGACAACTACTCAACGATTTCAGTTACAACACCGGAGCCGACCGTACGGCCGCCTTCGCGGATGGCGAAACGCAAACCGTTTTCCATGGCGATGGGGGCAATGAGTTCCACAATGAACTGCGAGTTGTCGCCGGGCATCACCATTTCTACGCCCTCAGGCAGATTGATCACGCCTGTGATGTCGGTTGTGCGAAAATAAAACTGGGGGCGATAGCCGGAGAAAAACGGTGTATGCCGGCCGCCTTCATCCTTGGAGAGCACATAGACTTCAGCCTTGAATTTTTTGTGCGGCGTGATGGACTTGGGCGCGGCAAGCACCTGACCGCGTTCAACATCATCGCGTTTGGTGCCGCGCAGCAGAGCTCCGATATTATCGCCGGCCTGGCCCTGGTCAAGCAGCTTGCGGAACATCTCCACGCCGGTGCAGGTGGTTTTTTGGGTAGTTTTGATGCCCACGATTTCCACTTCGTCGCTGACCTTCAGAATGCCGCGTTCTACACGTCCCGTCACCACGGTGCCGCGACCGGAGATGGAAAACACGTCTTCAATGGGCATGAGGAAAGGCTTGTCGATATCGCGTATTGGTTCGGGGATAAAGCTGTCGCAAGCCTGCAACAGGTCGAGGATGCATTTGGCCTCCGGCGAGTTGGGATCCTCGCACTCCAGGGCTTTGAGGGCAGAGCCGCGGATAACCGGAACATCGTCGCCGGGGAAGTCATATTTGGAAAGCAGTTCGCGCACTTCCAACTCCACCAGTTCCAGCAATTCCGCGTCGTCAACCAAATCGCACTTGTTCAGAAAAACAACAAGTTGGGGCACGCCCACCTGACGGGCAAGCAGAATGTGCTCACGCGTTTGCGGCATAGGGCCGTCGGTGGCGGCCACCACAAGAATGCCGCCGTCCATCTGGGCTGCGCCGGTAATCATGTTTTTGATGTAGTCGGCATGGCCGGGGCAGTCCACGTGCGCGTAATGGCGCTTTTCCGTTTCGTATTCGACATGCGCCGTTGCGATGGTAATGCCGCGTTCCCTCTCCTCAGGAGCCTTGTCAATTTCATCAAAGGAAATGAACTTGCCTTGGCCTTTTAGACCGGCAATTTTTGTGATTGCCGCCGTCAGAGTGGTTTTGCCGTGGTCAATGTGACCAATGGTGCCGATGTTGACATGGGGTTTTTTGCGTTCGTATTTTTCCTTGCCCATATGTACGTCTCCCTGGGAAAAAGTTTTAGCGGATTTGAACCGAAACCGCGCCGGGAACCCGCATGTTCAGGCCGGGCCTGTATCCCGCGTGACAACCACTGCCTGACGCGCCTGCGGGAAGGGCGCACCATTACCTGCATCCAGTCCCTGCCGCCAGGGAACCCAAAACGGCCATGGCAAAATCTACGGGTGAAGGATTGCAGGAATGGAGCGGGAAACGGGATTCGAACCCGCAACCCTCAGCTTGGAAGGCTGATGCTCTAGCCGTTGAGCTATTCCCGCACGCCGGCGATACTTCTGGTCTGCGTCAGGTTTGCCTGACGACCACCGCACCGTAGTTCACCGACAGTTCCCTGTCTCCTACAGCCAAGGCAGTTAAGTTCTCACCACTCTTCATCAAAATCAAGATGAAATAATAGTGGTGGTGGAGGGGGGTGGATTTGAACCACCGAAGTCGTACGACGACAGATTTACAGTCTGTTCCCTTTGGCCACTCGGGAACCCCTCCAAAACATCGGCCGCAAAGCGGAACGAAAAGAACCGCTCTGTCCAGAGTAATTCTGGAGCTGGCGATGGGACTTGAACCCGCAACCTGCTGATTACAAATCAGCTGCTCTGCCAATTGAGCTACGCCAGCGACAAAAAATCTTTCTAGCGGATTAAAATTTCTTTGGCAAGAGAAAAATGGGTATGTGTGTATATTTTAGTTCGGATATTTGCCGGCCTGAGAAAGGTAAGGCGGCTAGGCTCAGCATTCATTAAATTAGGCTCTAGTTGCGTAAGTTATGTATTTTCCCTCTAACGATTGCCTTTAGCCATTCTTGTGGTGACGCCAAGGGCGCCTCTTGTAGCCGCCGCCAGGCAAGGTAATTGGGTAGC
>JAITGC010000083.1 GCA_031280915.1 Desulfovibrio sp.
GTTCCAACAGGGTCCAGGCCGCGTCGGATATGTCATGTCGTCGCTGGGGATTTGTCATGGTCGCCATCCTTTGGAAGATGGCATCACCTTATCCTATAACTCGTGTAGACACAATCTAATACTGCCAGATTTTGCCGTTAAAAAGGATCATCTCGCTGCGGCCGCCTTTTTTGATTTCCCGGCAGGGCGCGGCAAGGGCGGCTTTTTTGTCGTTGCCGCGGCATTCGAATATTTTTTCGGCGTAGCCGACAATGCCCACATACATGCCGGGTGTGCTGGCCGGGCGCATCTCAGCGGTTACGTTGTCCGTATCCACTTCCACGTAAAAGGCGACATATTCATCGCCGTCCTTTCTGATTTCCTTGGCGTCCTTGGAGGGACGCAAGGTGCGCGCGGCCTGCGCGGTCAGCTTGCGCGCCACCTCATCCAGTTCGCTGCGGATTTGTTCCTCGCCTTTGCCTCCCCTGGACGAAGGGGCGCCTTTGCCGGCCTTGCCTGTCTTGGCTTTTTTGTCGTTGGTTTCAATGGCGTCTTTGGTTTCAGCAGCGGCGGATTTTTCGCCCGAAGCGGCGCAGACCGTTGAGACAAGCGGAACCATCAGAAAACACAGGAAAAAGAGAGTACGCATGGTGTGTGCCTCATTATAAAGCCGGGTGGCTGTGTGAGTCCACCCGGCTTTACGATAGGTTTGTCGACGGCATCAGAGATTATTCAAAGGAAATCTCTGTGCGGCGGTTCATGTAACGGCCGTCTTCGGTTTTGTTGTCGTATTTGTAAGATTTGCCCTTGCCCGCAGCGGACATGCGGCCGCTTGGGATGCCCTGCTTGGAAAGGTAGGTTTTGACGGAATTGGCGCGATTTTGGGAGAGCTTCTGGTTATAAGCGTCAGATCCCATATAGTCGGTCCAGCCGCTCAGGAGCACGCGCTTGTTGGATTCCGCCTTGATGAGGCTGGCGGCTTCATTCAGAATAGCCTTGGCCTTGCTGTCCAATTCATAGGAATCAAAGGCGAAATTGACGCCGCGCAACACGATGACATGGGATTCGCGGCAGAAAACTTCCAGGACAAAGCGTTCAACGGCCGCGTCACTGGTGGCGAGGTCTTCAGCGCGCACAAGCTGACTTGCCGGGTTCATGGCCGCGATGGCCTTGACGGTAGCTTCGCCGTTGGCGGTGTCGGCCAGGGAAATGATGTGAATGACGAGATTGCGCTGGCTGGCGTAAATCTGGCGGGCCACTCCCACAAGGTCAACTCCGCGGTTGTTGTCGCCGTCGGTGACCAGGATAAGGGCGGCGTCACGCTTCATGCCGGAGATAAAGGGTTCATATTGCCGGATGCTGTCGCCCATGCCGGTCATGCGGCCGAAAATTTCAAAACCGGAGCGCAGCTTGTTCAGGCCAGCGTCCATGGCGGCGCGATTCCACGGCCCCTGATTGATAATGGCGCTGTTGGGCGTCATGGTGTGCAGGCCGCCGTTGTAATCCAAGGCGGGAATGGCCGCATTGACGCGTTTGAGCGCTGTTTTGGCCACGATGACTTTGTCTTGTTGCAATTGTTTGTTTTTCATCATCATCGAGCCGGAATAGTCCACAACAAAGTCAAAGCTTTCGATTTTTTTGCTGCACATTGCCGGCGCGGCCAGTGCGGCCGCCACATGCCCCAGAATCAGGGCAGCGGCAAGAGCAGCCATGCGGAACACTTTCATGATGCCTCCCAAGTTTCAGAATTATTTTATGGTGTGTTCATGTTGCCTCTGATTCATATTTTTTTTTAAAAGAAACCGCAAGAAATAATTGGCGGAGCAAGAATCGGAGCAGGGTGCGCAGGGCCGCTCGCGGGGGCATTCCCAAGGGCAACCGGATAAATTCATATTTTCCTTGCTTCAATCTGACATATGTGTTACTTTTATCCTTGCACGATTTTGGCTGGGGAAATTTTAAAAAACTACAAAATAGTAAAAGTGGAGGCTGACATGAAACGTATCGCCATTCTGTTGCTGGCCGCCGGTATGCTGCTGGGGGCGACAAGCGGCGCGGGCGCCATTGATTTCAAGATGGGAGGGGAATGGCTGATGGGCTTTTCCGTGGGAGAGGCCAATCTGGTCAATAAGCAGCGCACAGACAGGGACATCAAGAGCCGCCACGCGAATGCGGACGACATGTTCAGCGCGGCCCAGCGTCTGCGTCTCAAGCTGGAAGCCATTGCTTCGGAAAGCCTTTCCGGCACGGTCTATTTTGAAATAGGCACCACCACGTGGGGGCGGGACGAGAGCGGCGGCGCCCTCGGCGCGGACAGAACCAATACCATCAAGCTCAAAAACGCTTATTTGGACTGGGCCGTGCCGAGTACGGACCTCAAGTTCCGCATGGGTTTGCAGGGCATTACCCTGCCCAACAAGGCCGGCGGCTCCGCCGTGTTTGACACCGATGTCGCCGGCATTGTCGCGTCTTACCGGTTCAACGACAATGTGGGCCTGACAGCCCTCTGGATGCGCCCCTTCAACGACAACTACAGCGACCGCACCTACACTGACTGGAACGACAGGGCCAACCGCGTCAACTATCTCGACAATATGGATCTTTTCGCCCTGATGTTGCCGGTCACGCTGGACGGCTTCGAAATCACCCCCTGGGCTATGTACGGCTTGAGGGGCAAGAATTCCGGAAATTTCGACGCCTACCAGGCGGGGGAACTCGGGGACGGCCTGCCGCGCTATACTTTTAGTCCGAATCCTCATCTGAACGCCCGTGATAACTTTGGTTCCACTTCCAAGGCGTACGGCTCCATGTTCTGGGCTGGCCTGCCCTTTGCCGTGACCGCCTGGGATCCGTTGAACATCGAGGTTGACCTCAACTACGGCCATGTGGAAGGTATGGGCCGTTTTAACGCCTTCAAAAGGAGATTCACCTCCGAGGAGGTCGTCAGGCGATCCAGCTCTCAGCGCCAAGGCTGGGCGGCCAAAGCCCTCATCGAGTACAAAACGGACTGGGGCACACCCGGTATCTTCGGCTGGTACGCATCCGGTGATGACGGCAATCCCAAAAACGGCTCCGAACGCATGCCCTCCATCGCCGCTTACGGCAACTTCACCAGCTTCCTGGGCGACGGCAACCTGGCCTGGACGCCTAATGGCAGCATGCTGGACTACAATTCCAGCTTCGGCGGCACATGGGGCATCGGCGCGCGCGTGAAGGACGTGAGCTTTGTGGATGACCTCAAGCATACCCTCACAGTGGCCTGGTGGGGCGGAACCAACTCCCCGGCCATGGTCAAATACATGCACCATGCCTATGACTGGAACAACGGCTTTCAGGAAAACTACCTGACCACCCGTGACGGCCTGCTGGAAGTCAATCTGGTCAATTCCTGGCAGATTTACGAGAACCTGGCAATGAACCTGGAACTCGGCTATGTGGCCAATTTCATAGACAACAGCACTTGGCGAAAAACTAATGGAGACAGGGCTACATCCTTTCAGAAGCAGGACATGTGGAAGGCTCAGGCCATTTTCGCTTACAGTTTCTGAAGCGGTTTCAGAGGGTATTCGTTGTTATCAAAAAAACAGATTGATGACAAACCCCGCAAAGCCGGGTTTTGTAAAGACACGCCCGCTTCGGGGTCTCGCGGCGCAAGTGAATTGCGCCTGCCCCTCGTGGCGGAGCGCTGCCAAAAACTGGGGGACGGCGTCCAAAAGCGCCGTCCCCCAGTTCTCAAGGGAGAAAATCCATATTTCTACAGCAGACCCTGCCCTTTCAGCACAGATATGAGTTTGCCCCTGGCGTCTTGATTCATGGGGTAGAGGGGCAGCCGCATTTCTTCCCGCATCTGCCCCATGAGGGCCAGAGCCGTTTTGACGGGTATGGGGCTGGTTTCTGCGAACATGCTCTCGTGCAGCGGAAAAAGCGCGTGGTGCAGACGCGCGGCCTCTTTGATGTTGCCGGCGGCAAAGGCGTTGCACATGGCGGCCACCCGATCCGGAACAATGTTGGAAGTGACGGAGATCACTCCCTTGCCGCCCAGAGCCATGAGCGGCAGGGCCGTGAAATCATCTCCGGAGAGCACGTCAAATCCTTCCGGACAGGCTTCCAGAACGCGGCTGCCTTGAATCATGTCGCCCGTGGCCTCCTTGACGCCCACAATGTGGGGAAAATCTTCGGCCAGGCGGGCCAGGGCGGCGGGGAGCAGGTTGCAGCCGGTGCGGCTGGGCACATTGTACGGTATTAAGGGCAGTTCCACAGCCTGGGCAATGCTCTTGAAGTGCTGGTAGAGTCCTTCCTGTGTGGGTTTGTTGTAATAGGGCGTGATCAAAAGCGCGCCGTCGGCTCCGGCCTTTTGGGCGAAACGGGTCAGGCGCACTGCCTCTGCTGTGTTGTTGGAGCCAGCCCCGGCCAGCACCGGCACACGGCCGCCCGCTACGGCAATGCATATTTCAACGACCTGCTCGTGCTCTTCGTGGGAAAGCGTGGCGGATTCGCCGGTTGTACCGCAGGGGACAAGGCCGTGTATGCCCGCCCTGATCTGATTTTCAATGAGGGCGCGGTAGGCCTCTTCATCCACGGCGTTGTTTTTGAAAGGGGTCACCAAAGCCGTCAGGGCGCCGGAAAATCGCATGGTCTTCTCCCCATTATTTTCACATGCCCGCGCGGGCATGGCAATATTATTGATTGATGAATTCCTTGAGTTCCTTGCCGGCTCTGAAAAAAGTCAATCGTTTGGGAACAACGGAAATTTTTTCGCCGGTTTTGGGGTTACGGCCCGAATATCCGCCGTATTCCTTGATTTTGAAACTGCCGAAACCGCGGATTTCAATACGATCTCCGGCGAGCAGCGCCTTTTTTATGGAATCTACAAAAGTATTGACCGCCAGAGTGGCATCGTCAAGAGAGAGGTCTGTTTCTTCGGCCAAGGTTTTGATAAGTTCACTTTTATTCATCTCATCTCCCTTATTCGGATATTCGAAAAAAGTGAATATCCGGAATTTTGCCTCAAGGCATGGAGCCAGCTTACATCCCTCCGCGCGGCATGTAAAGCAATTCCTGAACAATTTTGTGGGATTGCTCAGTCCGGGGCAACGTGCAGAATGTTTCTTTGTGAAAGGACATCGGCCATTGCCAGGCGGGCGCGCTGCAGCGCCGCGGCCAGACCCTGCAGGTCTCGGGCGGCCGGGCAGCCGGGCGAGTAGCGCAGAAGCGGCTCCTGTCTGCACACGGCTTCGGACACCTTTTTGTCCTGCCGTACATGGCCGAGAAAGACCGGTTCCAGATGCAGAAAATGGCGGCAGGCGCCGGCCAGCTTTTCAAAAGAGGCCTTGGCTTCTCCGGCAGAGGCCGCCTGGTTGACCAGCACCAGGAAATCTCGCAGGTTATGGCGGCCACTGAGTATCTTGATGAGAGCGTAACTGTCCGTCAGGGATGTCGGTTCCGGCGTAATAACGACTATCCGGGCGGCGGCCATGGCCGCGAAAGCTTGTACGGTTTCAGAAATCCCGGCGCCTATATCCATAAAAACATAATCATAATCTCCGAGCAACGGCTCCAGGCGGGAGAGGAGCGCATTGCGCGATTCGGCCTTCATTTCGCTCAGTTCAGGTACGCCGGAGGCCGCGGGCAGCACGTCAAAGCCGTGCGGCGCGATGGGATACAGCACGTCGCGCAAGGACATCTCGCCGAGGAGGGCGTTTTGCAGGTTGCCCTGGGGAGTGATGCCCAGCAGCACATCCAGATTGGCCAGCCCGAGATCGCAATCCACCAGCAGGGCTTTGAAGCCCGCCTGATGCAGCGCGCAGGCCAGGTTGAGGGAAATGTTCGTTTTGCCCACGCCGCCCTTGCCGCTCAACACGGCAACGCTCAAAGTACTGTTGGCCGCCATAGTAATTATCCCTCACCAAAAAAAAGAAATCGTTTTTCATTGGAATGCACCAGAGTGGGGCGTTCGGAAAGGGCAAGCCGTTCCTGGCAGATGTAAACGCTTTGTTGCTCAAGAGCTTTCCGCAGCGCTCTGTTTCCCCGTTCAAGCAGGCTTTGGGCACTGCCCGCCTCGTCTCGACCAACACAGACAATACCGAGGGCGCAGGCAATTTTCAAGCTTTTATCCTCGCGGCGGTTCATGTCGTCCGCAAAGGCCTTTTGCAGATTCTCTCCGTGCAGTCGCGCCCCGGAAGAGCCGACGCCCGGCAGGAGCAGAGCGTGGCGGCCTTCGGCGAGCCTCCCCAGGCGGTCGCATTCCTTCATGTTCAGGAGCATGGCCCTGGTCAGGGCGCTTTCCGCACTGGCCAGGGCGGCCGCACCCAGTTGTTCGCCCAGCTTTCTCCGGTCAACCAGTTCCGCGCAGACAAGGGTAAGCTCATTGCAGCCGCGCGCGATACGTGCAATATCCTCCCTGACGTCGGCCAAAAACCGCTGGATGCCGTACTGTCTTACGGCGGTCGGAGAGCCTGATAGGGGGTCAGTTGCGCCGTTCATGAAGATAGAGAAGATAATCGTGTTGAAAACGATCAATTCGGCCGTCCAGCACGGCATCCACGTCACCCGTCTCGCAAGCGGTGCGGTGATCCTTGACCAGACGGTAGGGCTGGAGAGTGTAGGTGCGTATCTGGCTGCCGAAGGCGATGGCATCCTTGCCGGCGTATTCGGCCTGACGTTCCGCCTCGCGTTTTTGCACTTCCAGATTGTACAGGCGGGCGCGGAGCACGCGCAGGGCGGTTTCCTTGTTGTGATGCTGGGATTTTTCATTCTGGCACTGGGCGGAGACGCCTGTGGGCAGATGCGTCACGCGCACGGCGGAACTGGTGGTGTTCACGCTCTGCCCTCCCGGACCGCTGGAGCGGAAAATATCAATGCGCAGGTCGCATTCTTTGATGTCCAGTTCAATTTCGCCGCCCGCGTCGGGCATTACGTCCACCGAAGCAAAAGAAGTATGCCTGCGCCCGGAAGCGTCAAAGGGGGATATGCGTATCAGCCTGTGGATGCCGCGTTCGCTTTTCAGAAAGCCGAAAGCGTGCGGCCCGGCGATGCGCAGGGTAACGCTTTTTATGCCGGCCTCGTCCCCAGGCAGCAAATCCAGCTCTTCCACCGTGTATTTGCGGCGCGCGGCCCAGCGAGTGTACAGGCGCAGGAGCATTTCCGCCCAGTCCTGGGATTCCGTGCCGCCGGCGCCGGGGTGAATTTCCAGGATGGCGTCCTTGTCATCCTCCTCGGCCGAGAGCAGCATGACAAGCTCGGTTTCGTCCAGTAAGGCCGCAAGTTCTTTTTGCTGCTCTTCCAGGGATTCCAGGGCTTCCTTCTCAGCGTCATCTTCCTGGGCCAGGGCGAGCCATTCCCGCATGTCGTCATGGGCTTTTTTCAGGCGGCCCAGACGTTCGACTTTATTGCCGAGGCCGGCTTTTTCCCGCAGAAGAGGGGTCAGGCTGTCCGGCTTTTCCCATGCGTCCGGGCGGGAAAGTTCGATTTCTATGGTTTTCAGGCGTTCTTCAAGGGCGGCGACGTCAAAGTCGCCTCCAGAGAGTTTCAAAGCGCTGAGCCAAGGGTTGGCAGGCGGCGCGCAGGTCACTGAGGTGCAGCATATCCGTCGATGATGTTAATGGTTAGTATTTTTGCGGCCCTTCAGGGCGAGGAGCAACAAGGCCGCGAATACCGCCAGCGCCGCCGGAAAAATCCGGGGAGCGAGGCGGGAAAAGGGGCTTGCCGTCTCCAGCAGGGCCGCGCGGGCAAAATGTACGCCTTCCGTGAACTGCCCGCCGCGCATGGTCAGGCGCCCCCTGTTGTCCACCACGGCGGAAATGCCCGTGTTGGTGCCGCGCAAAAGCCAGCGTCCCTGTTCCACGGCGCGCAACGCGGTGAGGTTGAGGTGCTGGCGAGCGGCGGGCGTACGGCCAAACCAGGCGTCGTTGCTGATGTCAACCAGAATATTGGCGCCGCGTCTGACCCGCTCTTCCGCCAGCCACGGAAAGATGCCTTCATAACAGATAAGCATGCCGAGGGCAAGTTTGCCGTAACGCAGCGGTTCGGCGGATGTTCCCTCCTCATAGACGCCCACACCCTGCAGCAAGGCCTGCAGAAAATCAAAGGCGAGCCAGTCGGGCAGATACTCGCCGAAAGGCACCAGGTGCATTTTATCGTAACGCCCCACAGTGCGGCCGGGAGCGCTTGCTTCCGCTTCGGCCAGCAGAAAGGCTCTGTTAAAAATGCGGCGTTGTCCGTTGGCGGAAATCTCCATTCCCGGCGCGCCCAGCAGCAGGGGGCAGCCGCTTTCCGCCGCGAGCCGGCGTACGGTTTCGTCGTATTTGGGCATGTGCTCGAAAAAGAAGGGCAAAGCCGTTTCCGGCCAGACGATGAGGGGCTTTTCGCCTCCGGGCATTTCCGCAAGAGCCTGCCGCGTCAGTCTGACATAGGCGTCGAGGGAGGCCTGCTGAAAGGCGGGAATCCATTTTTGGTTCTGGTCAATATTGCCTTCCACAAAAAGAACGGACACGCTTTCCGTTCCGTCAGGCTTCATCGTAAAGGGGGTCTGGTTGAGCCGCCAGCCGCCGTAGAGCATGAGGCCGGCGCTCAGGGCCATGCCGAGTGTCAGACAGAATTTGTCCCTGCAAAAAATCAGGCAGAGCAGGGCGGCCAGCGTCCAGAGGCCGCCCAAGGCGTAGGCTCCGGCAATGTCCGCCGCCTGGACGAGAAGGGGCCATTCCGCCAGAGCTCCGGCCAGCGGCAGCCAGGGAAAGCCCAACAGGCGCGCGCAGACGTACTCCAGCAGATACCAGGCCAGGGCGAGGGCAAGGGCGCAAAGCGGAGGAGGATAGTTGCGCAGCATGCGGGCCGCGCAAGAAAAAAGTCCGTTGGAGAAGGAAAGACAGGCCGCGACGAACAGCGCGCAGGCCGAGGCCAGCGGCCAGGGCAGCCCGCCTACCTCGCGCACGGGCAGAGTGAGCCAGTATAAAGCCGCCGTGCTGCCGGCAAGGCCGCAAAGCCAGCCGGCCCGCAAGGCGGTCATTTTGTTGGGAGCATTGAGGCCGAGCAGAGCCAGGGCAACGGGCCAGAACAGGACAAGGGGCGGCATATCCGCAACATCATTGGGAAAACCGAGCCAGATCGCGGCCGCTCCGGCGATACCGGTAAGAATATCCCTGTTTGTCATAGCCTGTGCCTGTGAAATCATGCCGCAGTTTCTTGGCAGCGTATATATTCTGCTACAAAAAATGTCAATGATTTCAGAGGATCATTTTCTTTTTTGACACTCGGACAGCGTGGGTATATGCTTATATATTCACTTGTCGGCAGTTTTCGGGGGGCACGTACGCCATGATCGCCATGTCGGACCTTTTTCGCGTCAGCCTGAGGCAGGTTGTGCGCCAGCGCAATTACGGAGTGGTGCTCTCCATTGCTCTGGGCATAACGGCTTTTATTGTGCTCGCGGTGCTCGGGCGTGAGATGCGCTACAAAATCGGGCAGGATATGGTGCTGATGGGTGGGGTGAACGTTATTAACGTGGTGATGGATGACAGGGATTATCCCGGTCAGCCCGTGCGCGAATTTTATCCTGAAGCTGTCAAGGCCATCGGAAGCTTGCCCGGCGTGGCCATGGTCAGCCGCAATGTACGCGGCAGCGTTGGTTTTCCGCTACGTGGGGGAGGTGAGCGCTCGCTGAGAGTGAGCTTTATCGGAGTGGATCAGAACTACGCCGAGACCTTTTCCCTGGAGGCCGTGGCCGGACGTCTGTTCACAGCCGAGGATGTGGAGGGCCGCAAGCGGGTCTGCCTGCTGGGTCTTGATGCGGCGCGCGACCTGTTCGGCGGGGCGCGGGAGGCCTTGGGCAAGCTTTTGTTTCTGGACAGAGAGGTCTTTGAAGTGGTGGGCGTGATTACCGGCGTCATGCTCGGTTCAGAGCGGCAGAACGGTTTTTTGCCCGTTACGTCCATGATTGACCGCAATTGGGCGAGCGGCAAAATCACCCGTCTCTATGTGCGCGCCGTCGGTTGGGAAGATGTGGCCGGACTGGTTGAGATCATCCCTTCGGTGATACGCGAACATCAGCCGGCGCCCTATGTGCGGTTGATTACTCAGGAAGACCAACTCAAACGCATCAAGTTCACCTTCATGTGGGTGGAATCTCTGCTGTGGCTCGGCATCATGGCCTCCCTCATGCTGGGCGGCTTCGGCATCTGGACAGGCACCTTCGCCGCCGTGCGTGCCCGTACGCGTGAAGTCGGTCTGAAAAAGGCCATGGGCGGCTCCGACGCGGACATACTGGCCCAATTTCTGGCGGAGGCCCTTTGCAAGGCCGTGACCGGCGGTCTTCTGGGTATCGTCGCTGGCGTGTTTCTGGTGGAGGTTGGCGCCTTGCTGCTGGACACGGGCTTTTCTTACGGTCTGCTTTTTATGGGAAGCCTCGGCAGCATAGTGTTTTCCGCCGTCATCGGCGTGGCGGGCGGCCTGTATCCGGCCATGCAGGCCAGCCGGATGGATGTCGTCAGCGCTCTGAGATTCGAATAGGAAGCCCCATGTCCGTTATTTTCACCAAGGATTTGCACAAGGGCTATGCCGGGTTTGAGCCGGTGCTGCGCGGCGTCGATATGGAGGCCGAGGCCGGGGAAATGGTCGCCGTCATGGGGCCTTCAGGTTGCGGCAAATCCACCATGCTCCACATTTTTGGCATGCTGCATACGCCCGATTCCGGCCGTCTGGAAATTCTCGGCACAGATGTCTTTACCCTGAACCGCGAGCGGGCCGCAGCCTTCAGGCGGGTGAACATGGGCTTTGTAATGCAGTCGGCCAACCTGTTTGACCATTCCACCGTATTCGAAAATGTGGAATTCCCTCTCATTTATGAGGGCATCCCTCCGCAGGAACGCTGGGGCCGTGTTATTCGGGCGCTTGATCTGGTGCGTCTTTCCGCGCGTGTGCACTACCGCAGCAACCGCCTTTCCGGCGGCGAGCAGCAGCGCGCCGCCATTGCCAGGGCCATGGTCAACAATCCGCGGATTCTTCTGGCCGATGAACCCACCGGAGCTCTGGACGCCCGCACCAGCCGTCATATCATGGAGAACTTTCGCGAACTTTGCCACGGGGGCGGCGTGTGCCTGATCATGGTGACGCACGACCCCAAGATGGCCGAATACTGCGACACGATATATACCCTTGAGGACGGTCTGTTGCACTGCCGTAAGCGCAACATCGCGCCGTTGGCCGCCGCCGCTCCCCAAGCGGAGGCGACGCGTGGCGGCGTTTTTGTGACGGAGTGTTTTACCGGAGAGCCGGCCTCGGCTTCGGCCGCGACAGCGCGTCTGTTTCATGCCGGAGACCTGCTGACGCGCGTTTACGACCTTCGTGGCGGTCTTTTCCAAGATATTTCAGATGATTACGCCCTGCCGCTGGCGGTACGCTCAGCCGGACTTTCGCGTTTCACGGCCATTTTTTCAGCTTTGCGGCGCCAGAAGACACCCGCCTTCGCGGCGGCCCGGCAGACTCTGACACGGGCTTTTCAGGGCAAGTTTCCTTTGGCGCGCCTTCTGGCCTTGGCCGGCGGCGGACTTTTGGCCCGCTGGGCCCTTGAGGACAGGGTGGAATTTTTCATCGGCGGGCCAGGATATTTCTCCGCAGCGGCAACGCGCGCGGCGGCCTGTCTCGCCGGATTGCCCTTTGCCCTCATTGTGGATGGGGCCGACGTTGCCGACGACCGGCTGGCCGCTCTGGCCGAAGAGGCGTGCTGCCTCTGCTGCGCGGCGGACAGCCGTGACGTCTGGCTCAAGCGTCTGGCGGATATGCCGGGCATGACGGAAGAGAGGCTTCTTTTCCTTCCGGAACCGCCGGAACCGTCCGCTGCGGGGCTCCCGCCTCCTGAAGAGCGTGAGCGCGCGGAGCAGGGAGATTCCGACGGAGAAGACCGGGGAGATGACGGCCACAGCCTTCAATCTCCCGAGCAGCGGGAATTCTTGACGCGTCTCAGGGCGCTGCTGGCGGGAAATGCGGAATGCAGGAATGCCTTATGAATTTTGATGGAATCCCTGTGCTGGTGGTGGGCGATGTCATGTTGGACCGCTACATAGACTGCCGCGTCAGTCGTATTTCGCCGGAAGCGCCCGTTCCTGTGGCCCATGTGCGGAATACCTGGTCCGTCCCCGGTGGCGCGGCCAACGTGGCCCGCAATCTTGTCCGGCTTATGGCGGATGTTTCTCTTGTGGGTCTTGCCGGGCGGGATGAGGCCGGAGAGGAACTGCAACGTCTGCTTGAGGCGGAGCGGGTGGGCGGCGTCCTTGTGTTTTCCGGAACGCGTTCCACCATCCGTAAAACCAGGATTATGGCCCAGGGGCAGCAGCTTCTGCGTTACGACGAAGAGGCGGTCGCGCCCCTGACGCGAGAAGAATACAGGGAGCTTTGCGAAAAAATTCCGGAATATCTGCCGGGCCGAAAGGCCGTGGTTCTTTCCGATTACGGCAAGGGTACGCTTTCGGTCATGCCGGAAGGCGGGAGCCTGTGCGCGTTTGTGATCAGTCTGGCGCGCGAGCGCGGCATCCCCGTGCTGGTTGACCCCAAGGGCGTGGACTGGAGCCGCTACACCGGCGCGCAGTGCGTCACGCCCAACAGCGTGGAATTTGCCGCCGTATGCGGGCAATCCTTCGACGACAACAAGGAGCGCCGGGAGGAGATGGCCTCAACTCTGCGCGCGCGTTTTGCCTTCGAGCGGCTTCTGGTCACACGCGGGCCGAAGGGCATGGCCTTTTTTGACGACAGCGGGCCGTGCTATATACGCGATGCGGCGCGTGAGGTGGCGGACGTTTCCGGCGCGGGAGACACGGCCATCGCCGCCTTGGGGGCATGTGTCGCAAGTGGTCTTGACTGGCGGGAAAGCGTGCGCGTCGCCAACGCTGCCGCCGGCATCGCCGTGGGCAAGGCGGGCACGGCCCCGGTGAGCCTGAACGAACTCAATCTTGCCCTGCATGAAAGTTCGTCCAATCCCAAGCTTCTGCCTTTGCCCGAGTTGAGGAACAGGCTTGAGGAATGGCGGCGCAAGGGGGACATGGTCGTCTTTACCAACGGCTGTTTCGATTTGCTGCACCCTGGGCATATCTCCCTTATCCGTCAGTGCGTGGCTCTCGGAGACAGGCTTGTGGTCGCCCTGAACAGCGACGCCTCGGTACGCCGCCTCAAGGGAGCTTCCCGTCCTATTCAGGACCAACAGAGCCGCGCTCTGCTCATCTCGGCTCTGCGGGGTGTGGACGCCGTGACCATTTTTGACGAGGACACGCCGCTGGCGCTTATAGAGGCGCTCAGGCCGGATGTGTTGGTCAAGGGCGCGGATTACGCCGAAAGCGCCGTTGTGGGCGCGGATGTGGTGAAGGCCTGCGGAGGCCGGGTACATTTGGCGCGATTGACCGAAGGTTGCTCCACCTCCGCCCTTGTCAGTCGTATGGGCGGGGACTGAGCCGGTGCGCCGCGTTCTTGCCGCGGATATAGGCGGCACCAACGCCCGTTTTGCCGTGTTTTCCCTGAGTGGAGATTCCTGCTCTGCCTCGGGTCTGGAATTGGAGCGCGTGGTCTGGCTGCCTACAGAGGAATTGACGGACGCCGTGAGCGTTCTGGCCGCTTTCGACCGCGCCCTGAATACCCCGCCGGAGGCCGCCGTTGCGTTGGTCATAGCCCTGGCCGGGCCGGTTGACGGCGCGCGCGGCAGCCTGACCAACGGTTTTCTGCACCTGGACTTGACTGAGGCGCGTTCAGCCGCGCCCATACTCCTGCTCAATGATTTTTTGGCTCAGGCCTATGCGTGCGCGAGCCGCCCGGGGCAAATGGCCCGTCCTGTTCTTGTGCCCCGGGGCGTGCGGGCGTCCGGCGGCACGCGCGCCGTTGTGGGCGCGGGCACGGGATTGGGTGCGGCCGTGCTGTACGGGAGCGGAGAAGAGCTTTTGCCCTTGCCTTCGGAAGCGGGCCACGCGGATTTTCCTTTTGCCGGAGAGGAGGAAAACTGTTTTCACGATTTTCTCCGTCAGCAGACGGGGCTGCCTCGCGCTGTCGGCGATGTGGTGTTGAGCGGCAGAGGGCTTGCCCTGCTGCATCTTTTTTTGACCGGGGAGCGTTTACATCCGCGCGAGGTCAGCGAAGCGGCTTTGGGCGGCGACACGCCCACCTTGCGTTGGTATTCCCGTCTGTATGGGCGCTTTTGCCGCAACATGGCTTTGACGACCCTCTGTGCCGGCGGCCTGTGGATCGCGGGGGGCATAGCGGCGGATAATCCTCTGGTTGTTTTCGGCAAGAGTTTTGCGGAAGAATTTTATGCCTCGCCGCGTTTTGAGGCGCTGCTCCGCGCCGTGCCCGTGTATCTCATGGACGACGGAAACAGCGGCCTCTGGGGCGCGGCCAGTGCGGCTTGTCTGCGATTGGCCGCGCATTCCCGCTGAGAAAGTCATGATAGTGACGGGATGGCCCCGCTTGCTCAAAGCGAGTATGCTTTGGAGCCGTTTAACATTGAAATCGAAACAGTAATCCAGCCTCATCCGATAATGTCGTATTCATGTGAATTTATGGAAAAATTTTTAAGTCCGCGTCTCAATCCCTCTCAACAAGTCCCCTTGGATGGTTAGACGCCCGCCGGGGCGCAACGCGCCATAAAAAATCGTTTGCGCTTTTTCATTCGCCTTGATAATTATTCTCCAGTATTTACATATGTGTGAATTGGGCAGAGGCAAGGCATGAGCGACACGAGAAAAACAGCGTGTATCTTTGCCGCCCCCAGGGGCGCTGGGCCGGGCAGAATGACCGGCCTTGGCCCGCTTTTTGCTACACACACACACACACACACCACAACAGCCCGTCTGACCGCGCTTTCCACTTAGGGCCGCGCGGCTTTTCCCATTTTTCGCCATCCAGAAATTCCGGCCATGTTCCCTTTGGGGGCATGGCCGTTTCGGCGTTTGCGACAGTTTGTCTGCTCGTATGTTTTTCTGCGAAACAAAATCGTCACCACATAACAGGAGATAACGAATGGCCAGTTCACAATTTACATCGCGTCCTGATCTGACTCCGTATTTATTGCATTTTACAAAATCAAAAGGCGACTCCGAAGCGTTTGACGTTCTTAAACAAATTCTTAAAGACGGTGTATTAAAAAAAAGTAAGCCTGAAATAGAAGATGAAAATGATGAGGTAGTTTGTTTTATGGATGTCCCATTCCATGCGCTGAAATATATATTAAAAGGAAGCAACCGGGAACAATATGACCGCTACGGTGTATTTATTGGAAAAAAGCTCGCTTATGATCGTGGAGTACGCCCGGTGGCATATATGCCTTGTAAGGAAAAGCGTCGTATGCCGAAAGAGGAACAATGGCGTGTTGTCGGTATTAAATCTAACATGGCAGACAAAGGGATAGCTCGTATACATGAACGTGAATGGCGGTTTAAGGGAAATTTTAGGCTGCCGCCGGAGAAGACCGGTGTTCTTGTAAGAAATGCTGACGATTATCAAAAATTGCAGGAGATTATAACGAAAGGAGGGGATGAGTATAAAGTTAGCCCACAGGCGATAATACCATTACAAATTGTTTGCCAGGGTCTTTTCAAATAAAAAAGGAGTTTATAATGCGCAAAACGTCGATTATTTTCACGGTATTGTGCCTTCCCTTGTTATTCGCCGGTACGGCTGATGCTTTTCTCGGCATCGGGCAAAAAACCGAAACCAACGGCATGGGCATGGAGTTTGTGCAAATACCCGCCGGGTCGTTTTTTCGGGAAATCAATATCGTGAACGACTTTAACGAAAAGCTGTACAGCCCCAAAGTCATCGTCAGCAAGCCCTTTTTCCTGGGCAAATACGAAGTTACCCAGGAGCAGTGGATGACGGTGATGGGGAATAACCCTTCATCCTTCAAAGGCCGGAAAAATCCGGTGGAGAGTGTTTCCTGGGATGACGTTCAGGAATTCATCAAGCGTCTGAACGCCAGGGAGGGAACGAACAGATACCGTCTGCCCACGGAGGCGGAATGGGAACTGGCGGCCAGGGGTGGCACGGACACCATGTTTTTTTTCATGAAAAATCCCGAAACTTTTGAGGAAGTGGCGCGTCCGCTTGGCGACTATGCCTGGTTTCTTGAGAACGCCGGGGGCGCAACGCATCCTGTGGGGGAAAAAAAGCCGAACCCCTACGGTCTTTATGATATATACGGGAATGTCTGGGAATGGGTGCAGGACTGGTATACGGAAAAATTGCCGACAGACAGGGAAATTACGGATTATCGCGGCCCCGCGCAAGGCTCCTTGCGCGTGGTTCGCGGCGGCGGTTGGAGCAGCCTCGCCGAGTACTGCCGGTCGGGCGACCGGCGCAGCAACGCGCCGGTCAACCGGGACGACCGCATGGGGTTCCGCCTGGCCTTCTCCCCAGAGTAAGAGCGGGGAGCGACAGGCCCGGCGGAGCGGCCGGAAGCGACACGGAGTGGAGCGCAAAGCCGCGGAGACGGCCTGTTGCCCGGTGCGGGTACGGCGTATTGTTTTCCGCTTCGCGGCGGCGTCAGCCG
>JAITGC010000086.1 GCA_031280915.1 Desulfovibrio sp.
GTTCCAACAGGGTCCAGGCCGCGTCGGATATGTCATGTCGTCGCTGGGGATTTGTCATGGTCGCCATCCTTTGGAAGATGGCATCACCTTATCCTATAACTCGTGTAGACACAATCTAAGCGGCAGAGCAGGGATATGCGCCATGCGCCGGATCATTTCCTCTCGACTACGTGCCGTCAGTTTGGCATTCTTATGGCTGTTCACTTTCTCCCTCTTGAGGTTTGCTGTTGTGTGACAACTCCAGCTTTAACCCCTTGGGGGAGGGTGAACAACCTATTGAAACATCACAGCTAAGACGACTTGTCGCATAAATGCCTCTGCGGAGGGATACATCTTTTAACTTTGCCCCAGCACAGGCGAAGGACAATATAGGCCGTCAGCAGAACAAAAACATACCCGGCCTCATATCCCAGCACCGGAACCGCATAGAGGGCAATGCCCTCAAAACACAGAGACATCCAGCCGAGGGCAAGGGGCAAGGGCCAAAGAGAGGTCAGCCCGCGCGAGGCCCCGGCGAAAAAACTTTTGCCGAAATGCTCACGCGCAAGGGTATTGGCCGCCAAATAGGCGTCCTTGTTCCCGGCGTGCAGGGCATCCATGGAAAGCTTATGGTAACGCAGCATTTCGCTGTCTGAGGCCGCATAATATTTGCGGTGCAGGGAGTAGAGGGCGGCAGCCGTGCATTGGCCGATCAACAGGCAGTAAAAGGCCAGCAGAGCACTGCCCAGCCACATGCCAGCATGAGCGTCCGCAGGCCAGCGGAACGGAGCGATGAGAAAGGCGTCAAGCCAGACCGGGATAAGAGAGGCGAAATCCATCTCGCGGGTAAGGTAAACAATTCAGGAGAGGCCGCCTTTGCGTCGCGAGGCGGTTGCCAAGGCGACCTCGTGTACGCTTACCAGAGACGGTACGACGTGAAGCCGCGCAACACGTAATTGACGCCCACTACAAAGGCCAGCACGATAAAAAGGCGTTTGAGCCAGATGTCTGAAAAATATTTGGCCGTAATAGGCCCAACCCATGAGCCTATAACAATGCCCACAAGCTCAACGCCCACAAGAGGCCAGTAAACGGGCGTTCCTCCGAACATGAAGGTTGATATGGAGGTCACCATGCCCACCAGCACGGCGAAGGCCGACGTGCCGGCGGCGAGATACATGGGCAGTTGCGAAATGCTGGTCAGAAACGGCACCAGCAGGAAACCACCGCCCACGCCGAGGAAAGAAGCGACCATGGCAATGACAAAACCGCCCAGCACAGGCAAGAATGTGCTGAAGGAAAACTCGACGCCGCAGAACGTGAAGACCACGCGGGAAAGGGAAACACTCAGCACTTTGACCTTGCTCGCCCCCGAGTCCGCCTGATGGTTTTTGGCGGCTTCCTCAAAGGCCTTGGCGGCGGCGGCGGCGTTTTTCTTTTTGGCGCGCGCGCCGGGCGTGGTTTCATAAAAGAGATAGCAGCCGAGGGCCAGCACAAAGACACCAAAATAGCCGACATAGGAACGGAAATCCACCTTGCCCTGGGTCAGAACAGGCGTCAGGATGGAGCCGACAAGGGAGCCGATGCCGAGGGCCACGCCCAAGGGCAGGACAATACGCCCCAAGCTCGCGTATTTAATGGAGGAAATGAACGACGACGTGCCCACAAGCCACTGATTGGATACGCGCAATGAATCGGTGACAACCTTGTTCAACTTAAGGGTCTTGCCGAAGGAAGCGGCGTAGTCTCCCAAACCGAACACGCTGATATGCCCCACCGAAGCCATGACCCCGCCGAAGGCGCCGACGGTTGAAAAAATCCAGCCAACCCACACGGCCCACAGGACAGCAAGAATCGGATTGACTTCAGGGCCGCCGGGGATGCCGAGCAAGCCCGGTTTTGTGGACGGGTCGATTTTCTTGGCCTCAATGGCCTCCTGAATGGCGGCTTCCAGACGACCGGAGGCCAGCTTTGCCGGCACGGCGGCCGAATGTCCGCTCCCGACCTGAACGGCGGTCGGTTCCTGGGCCGCGGCCGGCGCGCCTTCAGCAGCGGACGCAATGGCTGCGGCGTTGACGGTCAGCGCGATCAGCAGGGCTAACACAATTTTCATGAAAACAACTCCTGATTACAGATTATGCCGGAATTACTTCCCGCAGCCTTCACAAGCATCGCCTTTGAAGACAATAAGAGGACAATTTTTGCAGATGTCGCCGCCGGGGAACGGATCTCCCGGACGTGTGATCGAACTGGAGCCGGACTTCCCGATACGCTGCAAAAGCCGATTGACGACTGCTCCAATATGCTCGCCGGGGATGAAAACATTCACCTCGCCGCGCTCGGTCTTGCCGGCATTGTAGCTGCCGGAACAGGCCGGACAGCAATTGAAGGTTTTCTGCAGCCAAGCAAACACGCTGCCGCCGCAGGCCGAAGAACTCATGGTTATCTGGGGCCGCAAGGGGTGCGTGTCTGTGGCGGCCATGTAATCGACGGCCAGATGATAGGATTGCATGTTGTCGCAATAAAAATGCACCACATGCGGGAGCAGCACGGCCTTGCCCAAAGGGCCGACGCCCACGGCCCTGACGGCCCCCAGGGGCAAACGCGGCTTGGAAAGCTGAAAGCGCTCGGCCTGGGCCAGATCAACGCAGTATTTGCTCTGCGATTTGAATTCCTTGTCGTCATTGTCTTTAAAGCCGAAACTCACCTGCGCGTTGGAACAGCCGAGTTGCTCCTTCGCGGCCAGTACCGTCTTGTTCTGCATACGGGCCGCTATTTCCCACTGGCAGAAGGTAATAGGCTTGACAGGAGAAACGCAAGGGGTTTTCGCTTTGAAATCTTCCACGTCCTTGTCGGCAAACAACCAGGTCACCGCAACCGGATGATGGTAAAGCCTCAACTCATCCATCAAAATCTTTTCCATTTCCGCATAATTGAGCGACATTACTGCCTCCTGCGCTATTTTCAATCGCGTTTTGCAGACACCAATTCGGCGGAGTATACCAGCAACTGTTCGATTTTGTAAAGGGCGCATAAAAACTTCTTCCAGATTCCGCCAGCCGATTTATCGCGTGACATTACGCAGCCGCAAGGATATAAGGCTTACAAAGAAGGAGGCGGACGTCATGTTCAAGAAGGCATTTCTGGTCCTTTTGATCGGCGTTTTTCCGCTGGCAGGCGTAACGGGATGCGCCGGCAAATACGGCGAACAGACGACGCGGGTTGAGCGTTACCCCCAATGCTACGCCCCTATCCAGCAACTCCGTGAAGAAGAAAACAGCGTGACCAAGGGCACGGCGGGCGGAGCTGCGGCTGGCGCCATTCTCGGCGCCATTCTCGGCGGCCTTGCCACAGGCAAGGTGGAAGGCGCCATTGCTGGCGGCGTTATCGGCGGGGCGACCGGCGGGGCCATCGGCTATTCCCAGTCAAAACAACGCCAGATCAGAGATCAAAACGCGCGCATGGCCGCCTACCTCCGCGACCTTGATGGCGACATCGCCGGTATTGACGCGGTCAACGCCTCCGCCCGCCACAGCCTGCAATGTTACGACAAGGAATTCAAACTGCTGCTTGCCGACTACAAAAGCGGCAGAGTTTCCAAAATTGAACTGGACAAATCCTATCAGGAAATCAAGAGCGGCATGGACGAAGCCGGGCATATGCTGGGGGTGGCCGTTGAACGCAATCAGGAGCGCGACGCGCAATATGAAGCGGCTCTCGCCGACGAAACAAAAATAGTGAACATTCCCGCACCACAACAGGGCAAGGTCCGGAACACCGCCTCACTGAACCGGATGCAGGAACGCCTTGTAGGCAAAAAACAGAAAACCTCCGAAGCGGAGGAACTGCAGCGGCAATTCACGACCACAAGCCGGCAGCAACAGAATCTTCTGGACAATATAGACATGGCCAACGGCTAGTGTCTAGTTGCGTTAGTTTTTATATGACAATTTCAAGTTTTACCGCATAGTTATCGTACAAAACTACGCTATTAATTTATGCAATTAGACACTAGAGAGCATTTTACGCTTAAAATTGTCGCTTAGCAGCCAAGTGAATTCGCCTTGCGACAATCTTGCGGTAAGGATTTGCAAGCAAAGACTTGCAGGGCAAATTATACATTTTCAATGTTAATTCGCTCCATATCTTTCCGCCCTTGCCCCCGAAGCGGCCACCCGCCGCGAAAGCGTGAGAGCGGTTTGTCCGCGTTGCAGAGGCCGGAGCGGGTTTGAGCAAAAACGCGACGCACGGAAAATTTCCGAGTCGATCCGCTTCAGGAGACGAGATGAGCGTTCCGGAAAGAGAATCCGCCCCGAAAAGCCCGGCCGGCAGATGCCTCGCCATAGCCGGCCTTTTTCTGCTGCTGGCCGTCGTCCTTTGCGGGGGCCTGCTGCATGTGGTCAACATGCGGCGGGATGCGGAAGCCGAAGCCGGGCTGCGGCAGCGCGCGGCGCGGACGGAGGGACTGCGGGAAGAAAAAGCCCTGCTGGAAAGCCTGCTGGATAAATCCCCCTGCGAGGTCAGACAGCGGCTGCAAGAATCGGGAATGGGCACGAGTTCCTCAGGTGAGCAAAACACCACCCCCGGGACGCTGCCGCAAAAAACTCCCATCGGTCAGGGATCCGCGCCCGGCGGCGTTCAGGCCTCTGTTACAGGCGCGACGGCGGACATGGCAGCCGACACGGCACTGGAACGGCTGGAAGAGGCCACTGTTTTTGTTCTGGGCCGTTCCGGCGACGGCTTGACCATGGGGTCGGGCTTTTTCGTCGCGTCCGGCCTTGTGCTGACCAACAGGCATGTGGCGGCCCGCGCGCCGGAGGCGCTCTTTGTCATCAACAAAAAACTGGGATCTCTCCTGCCGGCGACCCTTGTCGCCGTCGGCCCGGCAAAACAGCGGGATTACGCCCTGCTGCGCGTGAATCAGCCCGGCGGCGCGGCAATACGCCCTCTCCTCTTTTCCGTCAAAGCCCGCCGCGCGCAGAAGGTAAGCGTTTGGGGCTATCCCCACGCCATTTCCAGAAACGATCCCAAATATCTGACCCTGATATCGGGCCGGGCTGAAGCCGTGCCCGAACTGTCCTATGCCGACGGCGTCATCAGCGCCGTGCTTGAGCGCAATCCGCAAATCATCGTCCACACGGCCCCCCTGTCCCCTGGCAGCAGCGGTGGCCCGTTGGCTGACGAAAAAGGAAACGTTCTGGGCATCAACACCATGATTTCCCTGGATGAAGACAGCTACCGCCAGACCTCCCTCGCGCTGCACGCCTCGGACATCCTCCGCTTTTTGGAGGAAAACGGCATTGACGCGAACGCGACTGAATAAACGAGGTTTTTCATGAGCGCCCAGCGCATAGCCACAACACCCAAAAGCCGAATTCAATCCCTCTCCTGTCAGGGAATACGCGTTGTGGAACATTATTACCAAATCAAGGAGTTGGTGCGCGCCCGGCTCGGCGACGGTCACGCCCTGCTCTTCGCTGAACCCGGCGGTCTGCAGCACGGCGATGTCATTGACTGGTATTCCCCGCTTCAGGGGCCTGTCAGCGCCGTCGCGGATCTGCCGGAGGACGAGGCCCGCATGGTGGCCGCCCAGGCGGAACAGATGGCCAGAGACATCAGAAATCTGGCGGACGAACTGAAGGCGGACGCTGGCTCACAGACGAATATTTTGCGCGGCATGACGCTGGAATCAGCCCTGCATTACCCGGACGCATCCTGCATCTACGCTGTGGGAGGGATCCCGGTGATGACATGCTGGGGTTTTTCCTCCTCCACGCAAGGCGCGCGGCCTGAAGACCTGGCCCGTTTCGGGGAACGATTCGCGCCGTCCGCTCCGCCGCCCCCCGCCCAGGCTCAGGCGCAAGCTCCGCCGAAAACCGACAGCCGAGCGTTTGCCTGGCTGTGCCTTTTGCCTTTACTGCTTCTGCTGCTGCTCATTCTTTTCGCATCCTTCGGTTCATGGCGGCCCCTCATCGCCGGGCTCGGCCCGATCATCCAACTGCCCCCCCTGCCCTGGGTCTCTGCAGGAGATAGCCGGGCGGAACAACAAGCGCTGGAATTCGAAGAAAACGCATTGCGGATGGATATTAACGGCCTCAGAGAAAAACTTTCGACACTGGCCGCTCTTTGCGCGCCTGAACGCCGGGCATCCCAGCCGGAAGACGCCCCAGGCCAACCTCTTGTCATCCCTGAAAAAGCGGATGACTACGCCTTCCTTCAGGGACGATGGATAAACGATGCCGGGCTTGTCAGTCGCCTGGACGGACGGCCCATTACCGTGACCTACACCTTTGATGCTTCCGGCAACGGTACGGCGACTGTACGGCAGGCCGATGGACAGGACTGCTCCGGCAAAGCCAGAGCGCATTTCGCCGGACAGGGCATTTTGCGAATTGAAACCGAAAACCAGACATGTCCCGATGAAAACAAATCGTACAAAGCGGAAATTATCGAGTGCCGGCAGACGGCAGAGGGCAAGACCTCCTGTCTCGGCAAATCCGCAGACGGCGCAGACTGGGGCGGCAACGTCCATTTCAGGCGTATCCCGTAACGCGGCTCTTTTCACCGCCGGACCACTTCCCCGCTGGCGCTTATTTTGCTAACATTACGAACGCGGGTGCCATCGTGAAAAAAATTATCCTTCTCTGGACGATTCTGGCGTACATAAGCTTTTCCGGCGCGTTTGCCGCCGAAGTCATGGATGAAAAGCAATACGCGCCTCCGCCGGTTTCCCGAAGCCCGGAACCGGCGCGGCCGGGCACGGTCATTGTCTCTCCTGACAGGGGGGAAGACGAGGTGATTATTGTTGTTCCGACCCCGCCGAATCAGGAAAGCCCCGGCGCGGTTGTTCCCGGAATTCCGGCAATTCCCGAACCTCCCCTCGCTCCCGCGCCTGCCGACGTCATTGTGCTGCCGGATACGCGCCGTGAGGAGGCCGTTGTTATACCCCCGCATAAGTACCGAAGCGACGAGGACAAAAAACCTGAAGACGCCGGCCCCGCACGGCCCGAAAAAATGCCGGAAAAAACCATATTGACGCCCAAGGACTTTTTGCCCCTGACTCCGGAAAAAAAGACGCCGGAAACCGGGGAAGACAAGAAAAAAAGCCCCCCCCTGACAACAACACCGCCGCAAAAGGAACAAACCGGGGAGAAAAAACAGTCCCCCCGCAAAGGTGAGCCTCTCAAAATTCCCGAAGAGGCCGCAAAGAACGGCAAACTCGATTTTCTGGAGGGCTGCTGGGTCGGCACCAGACCGGAATACGGCACCAAACGCATTGTCAGGGAACGCTTCTGCTTTGACAAAAACGGCATCGGCAAGCGGTATATCTATGACCCCGGCTACGCCGGGGAATGCGTCGGGGCCACAAGGGCTCTTATCAACAGCGGCGGTGTTCTGCGCATGAATTCGGACAAAATGTTCTGCGCTTCCGGCGACATCTGGGGCGCTTCCGAAATGACCTGCCGGGGCGAAGGCGAACAGACGCCCTGTTCCTGGGTGTTCCGCGACATAAACAATGCGCGGCAATCTTATAAAATCCAGTTTGTACGGGAGTAACCCCATAACGGCTCAGCTTGAAATTTCCGGGCGGCGGTTCCGGCCCATTTGAAAGCACTGGAGAGGTTAATGTATTCCATTCCAAAATATCCGCGAATAGTCAGCCTGATTCCCGAAATCACGCCGCAATTTCTGGATTTTCTCCTCCCTGTGGAGGCAGTGACCAAGGACATCCGCTATTTTCAGGAAAAATCCGGCGTGGGGGAACAGGCCGGCAAGCAGATTCTGCGCGGCCTGGCGGAAAACGACGACGGCCTCATGTTGGACGAAATTACGGGGGAGGCGGTACGCCAGGGTATTTTTGAAATACACGCCAGACGCTCTTTTGAACCTTGGCTTGGCAAATGGCTGCCTTTGCCCTTTCTGCGCATGCGCGACCAGAAATGGGACGACGGCGGCCGGCATTTTGAACGCGGCCCCTCAAACTGGGCGCGCGCGCGCGCGGTATGGGCATCGGAGAGCCGAGAGGCGCTCCGCATTGTGCTGGCCTTTGACATGACGGTTGAGGCCCCGCCCACAGATACGGACATATATTTTGCCGTTTCCCCAGCCGATGTAGACGCCCACGCCAATTACGCCCTGGCTTTGAAAATCCGGGATAATGCCTGGTTTCTGAATCAGGCATGGGTTGACGACTGGCTGAAAAACACCTGGAAGGAATCTCGCGCCCAGGGCAAAACCCGCCACGACGAAGAGCGGGAACTGGAATATCTGGCAAGCTACCTCACTATGCTGGATGTCCTGGGCAAGACCCTCGACGGCGTCACTGTGCAGGTGGTGCGCCCCGCACAGACGCCCATTGACGTTGACCTTGTGCTGGACATCGGCAATTCGCGCACCACCGGAATTCTAGTGGAAACCCGCGCCCAGCGCGGCACAAACCTCAATGATAGTTACCTTTTGCAACTCCGTGACCTGGACCGCCCGGAGTATGTACATACGGAACCCTTTGAAACACGCCTAGAATTCGCGGAAGCGGATTTCGGCAACGACAATCTGAGCCGACAGTCAGGCCGGGCAACCCCCGCCTTTGTCTGGCCCTCCCCGGTGCGCATCGGCCCGGAGGCGGCCCGCATCTCCACCCAGGCATTGTGCGCCGACGGCGTCACCGGCATGTCCAGCCCCAAACGCTACCTCTGGGACGAACGAGACTGGGCCACCGGCTGGCGGTACAATATGCGCGGCGGGCAGGAACCCCGCGTCACGCGTGGTCCGTTGCCGCGCGTGCTCAACCAGAGCGGCACGCCCTTGTGCTGCATGGACGACAGGCTCTTCAGAAATACCCTCGCCCTCAAAGGTCAGGATGCCGACATCGCCTTTGATTCCAGATTCACGCGCTCATCCCTGATGATGTTTCTGCTGGTGGAAGTACTCCAGCAGGCTCTTGTCACCATCAACTCGCCGGGCCAGCGGGCGCGCCGCGAACTGCCCAATGTGCCGCGCCGCCTGCGGCAGGTTATCTTCACCGTGCCGGCCGCCATGCCTATTGCCGAACAGCGCATCTATCGGCGATGGGTCAATTGGGCCGTACGCGTCTTGTGGGAAGTGCTGGGCTGGCAAGAGTATTATATTCAGGATCACAAAAAACGTGCCCCCGACAATGACTACCGTCTGAGTCCGCGCGTACGCTGCAATTGGGACGAAGCCACCTGCACCCAACTTGTTTTCGTCTATAACGAAATCGCCAAAAAATTTCAGGGAGACGCGCATATCTTCGCCCGCTGCCTTGGTGCTCCAAGGGCGCAATACGAGGGCAAACCCTGCATCAGAATAGCCACCATAGACATCGGCGGCGGCACCACGGACCTTTCCATCACCACCTTCGAACTGGCAAGCGACGCCGGTTCCTCCTCGCGCATGCGGCCGCACCCGGAAATGCGCGACGGATTCACCATTGCGGGAGACGACATCGCGCGTGAAATTATTCGCTCCACGCTGCTGCCGGCTGTCAGTGCCGCCGCGACGAAGGCCGGCGTGTCCCACGGCGAAAAATTGCTCGCCTCCCTTTTCGGACGCGACGTCATCGATAATTCGCAGGAAAACCGCAACCGCCGGGCGCAATGCGTCCGCCAGCTTCTCCTGCCGGCCGCGCTGAGCCTGCTTAAAGCCTATGAAGCAATGGAGACTTCCCCCGGAGAGGCAGGCGCCTCCTTCACCCTGCGGGATTTTTTTGCGCTTTCCGACGACGAGGATAGGGCGAGAGAGATGCCTTTCAGCCGCTGCCCGCCGCCGAGCGCCGCTGCCCTTGCCTATCTCGACAACGCCATCCGACGGGCGGGCGGCAATGCGGACTTTTCCGTCATGTCCACGCCCGTGCGCCTCGCGCCCGACAATATCGACGCCATAATACGCGAAATCCTGGGAGGCCCGCTGGCCAATCTCTGCGAAGCCGTCCAGCGTTATGACTGCGACATGCTTTTGCTTACGGGCAGGCCGACCCGCTGGCGCGGCGTTCTCTCCACCGTGCTCGCCAAACTGCCCCTGCCGCCGGACAGGATAATGCCCATGAGCCGCTACAGGGTAGGGGCCTGGTATCCGTTTGCGGACGTGTCGGGAACCATAAGTGACCCCAAAACGACAGTGGTTGTGGGCGGCATCCTCTGCTCTCTGGCAGAAGGCCATCTGGAGGCCTTTTCCTTTGACCCGTCGGGTATTGTGCCCTCTTCCGCAGCGCGCTTTGTCGGAGAAATGGACATCAACGGCCGGATCAGAAAAGCCAAGGTCTGGTTTGAAGTGGATGTAGCCGCCAGGGAGGAAAAAACCTATACGCGGGAAATTTCTTTCTCCAACGCCATTACGGTCGGCTTCCGGCTGCTGGATGTGGAACGCTGGACAACCTCGCGTTTCTATGTGCTGGATTTCGCCGACGAAGATGCCAGACGCGCGGCTTCCGGCAAGACTCCCTATTCCGTGCGCCTCACCCTGACAGTCAAAGCGCCGGAAGAAGATGAGCACGGCCTTGTGACCGAAGGCAATGAACGGGATGAAGGCGAATTCGCCGTTGAGTCCGTCACCGACCAGTACGGGGCGCCCGTGAAAACAAAGTACCTGCAGATGCGTCTTCAGACCCTGCCCCTGGACGAAGGGGCCTGGCTGGATACGGGAGTTGTCATATAATGCCCGGAAAGCGGCGATTCCCGCCCCGGCTGAAATAACCGCTCGGAGATGTTCATGGCGTCCCAAAAACTCAGCGAATATTGTCTTGACCTTGCCCGCGCAGCAAACGACGCCGACGCCTGGGCGCGGAAAAACGCCGATCTTGTCAGGGGGGAACTGGACGGCCTGCAATTGGAGTTGCGGCGCGCGCGCCGGGCTTTTCGCCAATGTGCGCGGGCCGCCGGACGCAAAATGTGCGTCGGCGTTTTCGGCCCCAGCCAGGCGGGCAAATCTTACCTCATCTCTGCCCTCGCCCGTGACAAAACAGGCGGCCTCGCGGCTCTTTTCGGCGGAGCGAAACACGATTTCATCAGCGAGATCAACCCGGAGGGCGGCAAAGAATCCACCGGTCTTGTAACGCGTTTCACCATGACGCGGCCCGACGGCCTGCCGGCCGGCTTTCCCGTTCAGATACGCCTGCTCGGCGAAACCGACATCGTTAAAATCATCGCCAATACATACTATGCGGACTGCGAACACAAAAGCATTCCCGACGCCGAGGCCGTCACGGCGGTTCTGGACGCCTTGGGGACGAAACAGCACCAGGGCGCGCCCCACGTTGACCTGGACGCCCTGGAAGACCTGCGGGAATACCTGCTGAGAGACTTTCAGGCCAAACCCCGTGTGCAGGAGTTGGAGCGTGTTTACTGGCAGCGCGCCCTGGAGATGGGGCCGCGACTCGGTCTCCAGGACCGCGTTGCCCTGTACAGCCTCATCTGGGACAATGTTCCTCAATTTACGGAACTGTGCCGCAGCCTCACGGACGCCCTGGAAAAACTTTCCTTTTCCGATGTTGCTTTCTGCTCTGTGGAGGCACTTGTCCCCCGAAGCGGCAGCATTATCGACGTGGCTATGCTGGAAGGCCTCGGCGAATCCGACGACCGACCGCTTGACGTTTCCGCTGGTCAAGGGAGCGGAACCGTCTCCCTGCCCAAAGCTGTGGTGGCCGCTCTTACGGCGGAATTGACCATTGTTATGGGCGAAAAGCCGGACGACTATTTTGAGCACACCGACCTTCTCGACTTTCCGGGATACCGCTCACGCTATAAATTGACGGATCTGCAACGTGAACTGCAAAAGCCCGGTATGACCAAGGAACTTTTTCTACGCGGCAAAGTGGCCTATCTCTTTCAGCGTTACTGCGCCGAAAAAGAGCTGACCGGCATGTTGCTGTGCATCGGCCCGAGCAATCAGGAAGTGCAGGATCTGCCCGGCGTCATCAACGACTGGGTTGTCTCCTCCCACGGAGAACTGCCCGAATCCCGCAAGGACAAAGCGGAGAGTCTGTATTTCATTCTCACCAAATTCGACATGGAATTCGAGGACAAGGCGGGCGCTCCCTCGGTCGAATTCCGCTGGGACAACCGCCTGCACGCTTCCCTGCTGGATTTCTTCGGTAAACAACATGACTGGCCCACTGTGTGGGACGGAGAGCGCGCGTTTAACAATCTGTTTTTGCTACGTAACCCGAACTTCAAATTCAAGACCGCTCTGGAATATGACGACGGCAATCAGGAAACAGGCCTGCGTAAAGACGCGCAAAAACTGGTGGACTCGCTACAGGCCGCCTTTCTGGACAGCCGGCTGGTGACCCGGCATTTCAAAGATCCGCGAAAATCCTGGGAGGCTGCCATGAGCCTGAACGATGGCGGCATCTCCCTCATTCGCGATGCCCTGCGCCCCCTCTGCAACCCCGCCGTCAAAAAAACGCAGCTTCTCACAAGCCTGCAGGACCGCCGCCGCAAACTTTTTCAGCGTTTGTCCGCCTTTTACAAAACGGATGACAAAGAAGAAGAACGCCGCCAGAAAGACATGTTCAGCCGGGAAATACTCGCTCATTTCGCAAGGCTGCTGCAAGAGCAACGCATGGGGCAATTTTTCAGCCGCCTTGTTGTGCGGGATCAGGAACTGTACGATCTCTACTTTGAGGCTCGCCGCCGTTTTCTCGCCGCTGAGGACGGCGGGCGGCCGGATGAAATACAGGTCAATATCGGCAGCAGCGTTGACGCCGCCGATGTCTTTGCCGAACTCTTCGGCGAAGACGTTCCGGCTGTTGCCGGACAAAATGGCGATAATGCCGTGTCTTCAGGAAAACGCCTAAGTGAGGCGCAATATTTCGCCGAGTTGATCATCAGTTCCTGGTGCGGCAAAATGCGGGATTTTTCCGACGATCCGCGCATGCAGCGGGAATACGGCATCCCCTCGCGGACGCTGGCCAAATTTATCGACGAGCTTATGGCGGGTCTCACGCGGCTGCGCATTGCCGAAGAAATGGAAGATGCCCTGCGGGAAGCCGCCGCCTACGTCAACACCGCCAAGGAACATATCGTCTGGCAACAGGCGGCGCGGGCAAGCGCTCTGCTGAACAGCTACATGAACTGGCTCGGTTTCAACTCCAGACTATGCGGTCCCGCCGAGCGCACTGTCACCATGCAAAGCAAACGGCATATCCTCTTTGAGCCGCCGCCGCCCTTTGACGGCTGCCCCGCCCTGCCGGAACTGCAACCCCCCTTTGAAAAAACATGGTGCATGGATTGGATGCGCGCCTTCTACGCCCTGATGATGGACAACATCAATTTTGACGGCGAACGTACCGTCAACCGCGAACAAAATGCGAGCCTCGGGTTTGTTCTCAAGACCTTCGATCCCCAGGCCGCGCCTCCTGATACGGAAGACATGGAGCCTCCGCATGAAAGTACAGTGCCATAACGACGAACGGCGCGGGCATGCCCGTTTTATCTGCACAGACCTTGCTGAACCGCCGTCAGGAATCAGCTTCAGCCTCTGCCGGGCATCCGACCAGACTTTCCTAGGTAAATCCGGCTGGCAAAGCGCCGAGGAACATCTCATGCCGGACAGCCACGTCTGGGAAAGCGGCGCCCTTGCGCTGTCCGTGGGGCCAGTGGTGACGGATTCGCTGGACGAAAACGAGAATTACCGCCTTACCCTGTTTGCCGACAGACTGCCGCCGCAAATGGCCGCCTTTTCCATTGCCGGCGTCAACAGAAGCCTGAGAAAAAGCCAGAGCCTTGTGCAGGGCGTTGCGCCTGAGCCTGAACCGACTGAAATGGAGCGGCAATCTGAAGACTCGCAAAATAACGCGCGAAAAGACGTGGGGGAGGACACACGGGAAGAACCGCTGACCATGTCCCAGCCCAAGACGAGTTCAGGCGGATTTTCCGCGGCGTTCGCGGTTATTTTTGTCTTGCTTCTGCTGCTGGGAGGGGGCTTCTGGTGGCATGCACGGCAAAAAGCGGAAGCGGACAGCCGGAACACCGCCCAGCAGAGTATAGAAACCGCAAACGCTCCGAAGGGCGCGCCCGACAACGCGGCGGAGGCCGCGCAAGCGGAAAGCGTCGCTTCCGGGCCAAACGGGGCTTCCTCCGAGGCGCGGCGGACGGCCAATGAACCGCCTCAGGGAAGCTCCGCCTTGACCCCCAGGGAGCGGGTGCGGGAGTTTATGCGTGATGAGCGGGCTTCGGCACAGGGGGCAATGACTCTTTACCACGATTTGTCCGGGCTCCCGGACGGCGGCAGCCCGGAAACACGAGACGCCGTTTACCGGCTTTTGTATTTCGCCTCACAGCAGGGCGATGCCGAAGCGACCTTCGCCCTGGCCCGGTGCGTTGACCCCGCCACGCCGGCTTTCGGCACCATCCCCAAAAACGCGCCTGAGGCCTGGACCTATTATACTGCTGTCGTCAAGGAAAAACCTGAAGCAGCCGACAGTATGCGGGATCTGAAAATCTGGCTGGAAAACGCGGCGGGCAAGGGCGAGGCCCAAGCCCGGCAATGGATTGAGGCCATCGTCAGAGACAACGCAAAGCCGTAGTGCGATGTGTGGATTCCGCGGCGCGCTTGACGCGCTTCAGTGTTTCTTCCCTGCCCAGAAAGGCCATGATTTCATTGAGATGGGAGCCGCCCATAAAACCCATGAGCGCGGTACGTAAGGGCGGGGCCACCTGTTTGAAGCTCAGGGCATTGTCCGCCACATAGCTGTTGAGGGCATCGTTCAGACTTGTGGCGTCAAAGGATTCACAGGCGCGGAGTATCTCCGCCAAGGCGCGCAAATGTTCTCTGCCGGATTCCGTCAGGTGTTTGGCGGCGTCCTTGTCATCCACGACGAGTTCGGCGGCCGGCACAAGCAGTGGGCGAAAACTCCGCGCCAGAGCGCGTAAATCCACGGCGCGTTCACGGAACAGCAGGCAGAGGCCGGCAAGACGTTCTTCCGGCGTCTCATCCAGACCTTCTTCGCGTACAAAGGGAGCCACAAGCCGGGCCAGTTCGCCGGGGGGCAGGCCGCGCAAAAACTGGGCGTTGGCCCATTCCAGTTTGGCGGGGTCAAAGGCGGCGGCCGCCGGATTGAGATTACCGCCGTCAAAATAGCTGATAAGTTCCTCCAGGGAAAAAATCTCCTGATTGCCGTGCGACCAGCCCAGGCGGGCAAGATAGCTGACAAGAGCCTGCGGCAGCAGGCCATCTCGCTGATATTCGATGACGGAACGCGCCCCATGCCGTTTGGAGAGTTTTTGACGGTCATGTCCCAAAATCATGGGCACATGTCCGAAATGCGGCACGGGCAGGCCAAGAGCCTGGTATATCAAGATCTGCCTGGGAGTGTTGGACACGTGATCATCCCCGCGGAGGACGTGGGTGACGCCCATATCGCTGTCGTCCGCCACCACGGCGAGATTGTAGGTGGACATGCCGTCGGCCCGGCGTATAACCATATCGTCCAGTTCACCCACATCAACGGCAATGCGGCCTTTGACCATGTCATCAAAGATGACTTTTCCCGTAAGGGGAATTTTGAGCCGCACACAATGCCCTTTGCCTGGGCCGAGGCGGCGTTCACGGCATTTGCCGTTGTAGCGGGGTTTTTCGTGATTCTGGCGCGCGAGTTCGCGCATGGCCTCCACCTCTTCCGGCGTACAGCCGCACCAATAGGCATGGCCCGTGGCCAGAAGCTTGTCCACAAAGCTGTCGTACAAGTGCGCGCGTTGCGTCTGATAGACGGGCGCGCCGTCCCAGTCCAGGCCAAGCCAACGCATGGAGGCAAGAATGGTGTCCGTGTATTCCTGCTTTGAGCGGAGTGTATCCGTATCTTCAATACGCAGATAAAAGCGGCCGCCGAAATGGCGGGCCAGAAGCCAACTGAACACAGCGGTACGCGCGCCGCCGATATGCAGATGGCCGGTGGGGCTGGGCGCGAAGCGCGTAACAACATCGGGCATGGTTTTTTCCTCTGAAGACGGAACCACCGCCTGAAAATTTCAAAATGAGTCGCTGCCAAATTTATGGAAGCTATTTACTCCATCACGCAAAAATTGTAAAATTAAATAATAACAGGCAGATTTGTGGGCTAAGGAGTGAAGCTGTGAATCAGGAGACCGTTGTCATCAAATACGGCGGGCACGCCATGAGCGACGTCGTTCTCGCGGCGGCCTTCGCCGCCGACCTGGCGAACCTTGTGACGCGGGGCATGCGTTTTGTCATTGTGCACGGCGGTGGCCCGCAGATTACCGCTCTTCTGGAACGCCTCAACATAGAAAGCCGTTTTGTGGACGGTCTGCGCGTGACCGACGCCGCTGCCATGCAGGCTGTGGAGATGGCCTTGTGTGGAGAGGTCAACAAGGCTGTGGTTAGTGCCTTCCTGCTTCGACGGGTGTGTGCTGTCGGCATAAGCGGCAGGGACGGCGGCTTTTTGAAGGCCGACATCAAAAATCCTGCCCTTGGCTTGGTGGGAGAAGTGCGCTCCGTGGACGTCGCATTGCTGGAATGCCTGTTTAACGGCGGTTTTGTGCCTGTGGTGGCGCCGGTGGCTTCAGGGCCGGACGGCGGGCCTTTGAATATCAACGCCGACACTGCGGCGGGGGCCATTGCCGGAGCACTCCACGCGGCGTATTTTGTGTTGATTTCCGATGTGCCGGGAGTGCTGAACGCGGACAAAAAACTCATGCCTGAACTTGATGCGGCCGCCGTTGGCTGCCTGAAAGAAGCGGGCATCATCAGCGGGGGTATGATCCCCAAGGTTGAAGCCTGCCTGAATGCCCTTGCCGCTGGTTGCCAGCGCGCGCTTATTTTAGATGGCCGCGCGCCTTCCAGCCTGCGTCGCTATTTGTTGGACGGCGAAGCATTGGGAACGGCCGTCACGGAATAACAAAGGCTGGAAGAGAAGGGTTTTGGGCGCGGATGCGTCTGCTGTGAGGGGCTTACCCTTATTCCGTGTCGGCTATAATGCAGTTTCTGCCCGCCGCCTTGGCCTTGTAAAGACTCTCGTCCGCTTTCTGCAGACGTAAGGTGAGATACGCCTCCACATCGTCTCCCGTTTCGCAAGGGGTAGTCTCCGCCAAGCCGAAACTGGCCGTAATCCGCAACTCATGTCCTTCAAATTCTATACGCATGGCATCAACAGCGGCGCGCAGACGCTCCGTGACCGTAAGCCCCAGCTTGAGGGGAGTATTCGGCATAACCAGGACAAATTCCTCCCCTCCGTATCGAAAACAAATATCCGTGGGACGCAGCATGCTTGTCAATTTGTCGGCAAAGGCGCGCAAGGCGGCATCACCGCACAGATGCCCGTAAGTGTCGTTAAATTTTTTGAAATGGTCAATGTCGCATATGGTCAGCGTGCCGCTGCCGCAGGTGTTGGCCTCCTGCGAAAGAAATTTTTTCGCGAGTTTGGAAAATGCGTTACGGTTGTAGCAACCCGTGAGCGCGTCTTTGTATGACGCATCCTTGTATTCTTCCGTTTCCCGAAGGAGAGTTTTAAATCTGCCGGCCAGTTGTTCCGTCATTTGATTGAAGGCAACGGAGAAATCGCCGAGGAAGCTGACGCGGTGCTGATATTCTCCGGCGGCAATGCGTTGCGTCTGCCACGTCAGATGACGCAGATTGGATTGAAAGGTTTTTAGCGCGCCAACCGTAAAGCCGCGTTCACGGCAGGTGAATTCAAGTTCCCCCTTTGACAAGGCCGCCGTAAACTCGCGAAGGCACCAGAGCATATTGTGCATCTCCTGCGCATTTTTGATGGCGGCGAACTCCTCCGGCAGTGCCCTTATTCCATAAGTGGGCAGGCAGATAATCGAAAAAAAATGCATCACCAACTGTTCAACGCACCCACTGTCATATGCGAAAAGCGCGCTGAGCGTCGGGACAGATGCTTCGATTTCATCCGCAGGGCGGGTCGCCGGATTTTTCATAGCGAAAATGTTCAGGCCTGCTTGACTTCGAAGCGGCAGGTGCGGTCGCCGGTGCACCAGCAGTCTATTTCTTTCACGTTATAGTTTTTACCGGAAAAAGATTGAAAAACGCCGGAAATAAAGCCTTCATCATAGGTGCAGACGGCATGGCCCATATCCGGCAGGCCGGAGCAGTCCAAATCTTCCGCGACGGTCAGCAAAAAATGCATTTTGTCCATGTCCGCGCTTTCCACCCGCAGGATGCCGACATTCAGGTCCAGCAGTACCTGCTGCACTTTTTTTACAAAATCGTCGAGGGAATCCACCTTGCCCACAAATTTTTCAGCCAGGGCCTTGCCGGCCACATAACCTGCCTTGTACAGGAGGTTATCGGCCTTTTCCGCGTCGAATTCTTCTTCCAGAATGTCGCGCAACGCATACTGGAAAAGCCGGTACACTTCCACACGTGTTGAATTGCCGAGATTGGGACGCCCTTCTTCGAGATTGCCGATAAAATCCCACGAAAATTTATACATTCTTTCCGCCATAACGGCCCCCTGGATGTAGAGTGTCATGTTTAGAATGTGTTCACACAATTGCATCAATGAGCATAGCGAAGTATATAAAGCCGCTGAAGATGACATCCAGCTTGTCATACCTTGTAAATATCCTGCGAAAACGCTTTAACCGCAG
>JAITGC010000007.1 GCA_031280915.1 Desulfovibrio sp.
GGAGGACGGCGTTTTCCTCAAGGCAATAGGCCAGAGATTTTTGCAGGCTCTCCAGCAGATCGCGGGCGGCGGAATCAGCGGTCCCTTTGATCATGGCGTCGAATTTTCTGAGAAGATCCTTGTGCGGCATCGTGGTTTCCTTGGAATTTGATATCCCATAGAGTTTGGGCGCGTAAAACCTCTTTTTTTCCAGTTCCATCAAAAAGTTTGCCTTCCCCCTGTTCCTGAGTATTATTGTCCAACCCGCCCGCGAGCTGACGGGTGGCTGAAATTGACGGAAGGACAGACCGTGCTGGGCGCAATCATCGGCGATATTGTCGGTTCCCGCTTTGAGTGGGACAACATCAAAACCAAGGAATTTGATTTCCTTACCTTTCGTTGCGCCGTTACCGACGACAGCGTGATGTCGCTGGCCGTGGCTCAAGCCATTCTTGATTGCGACAGAGAATATGCCAATTTAGAAAAACACGCCATCAGGCGAATGCGGGAACTTGGACGCATGTACCCCCATTCCGGTTATGGCGGCATGTTCAAACGCTGGCTGTCAAGTGATGCGCCACAACCATACAACAGCTACGGCAACGGCGCGGCCATGCGCGTCAGCGCCTGCGGATTCGCGGCCCGTAATCTGGAAGAAGTGAAGCTGCTGTCCACGAAAGTGACTGAAGTCACACATAATCATCCGGAAGGCGTCAAAGGAGCCGAGGCGACAGCCGTTTGTGTTTTTCTCGCCCGGAACGGGATGAACGTCCTTGAACTGCGGGACTATGTAAACACCCATTATTACCCGTTGAACTTCACGCTGGACGGCATTCGCGACTCCTACAAATTTGACGTGTCCTGCCAAGGAACCTTGCCGCAAGCCATCATGGCTTTTCTTGAGTCCACAGGCTTTGAGGACGCCATTCGCAACGCCATATCCATAGGCGGCGATAGCGATACCCTTGCCGCCGTCACCGGGGGCATCGCCGAAGCCTATTACGGCATTCCGGCGGACATCCGCAAACATGCTCTTACTTTTCTGGATGAGCGCCAGCTTCGGATTTTGGTGAACTTTGAAAACGCCTATCCGCCCGCCCTCGAAAAAAACGGTAACGGACTGCCGGTCAAGGTGAAAAGAAACGGCAAGAAGCTCAAAACCGGACCGCGCGAGCAAATGCTAGTCACCGGCGACATGATTGCTTTCAGAAAAAATCCACATCCGGCCTTGCGACCTCGCGGCAGGATATTAACTTGATAAAAAGTCGTTTGGCGTCGGCGGAACAACACGCCAAGGAGAATGGATCGGTCGGGACATTCAAATAACCATTGGCCCGGAATCTTTTTCCCACGGGCGGATAGACGTCCTGTACTCCGCATGAGTGAGGAGGAAAATCATGGGATTACCGGCAAATTCGCGGAGGGAAGTCCGAAATTGAAAAGACTGAAGTTCACAAACTCCTTTGAATATACAACAAATTTGCCCGGTCAGCCTTATGATTTTTGGCTTTCCGGGCAAGTTTGCAAAAAAGTTCTGGTGGCCCGCGATGACTCCATAACGAACTTTCTGAATAGTTACGGGCAGGTCATCGTTGATGAATGCCACCACATATCGGCCTTTTCATTTGAATCTGTGCTCAAGCAGGCCAAATCGAAATATGTTGTGGGATTGACCGCGACTCCCATACGGCGCGACGGGCACCACCCCATCATTTTCATGCAATGTGGCGCACTACGCCACATTGCCCCTATGCCGAAAGGTTCCGTTTCATCTTTTGAGGTGCATCCAAAATTTTCAGAGTGTCCCACTCTTCCAGACGACAGCGGCATACAAAAAATTTTCAGTGCCATCATAGCAAGTGAGGCGCGCAACAGGTCTATAATCGCTGACGTGCTCTCCGCATATAAAGAAGGTCGCAAGATACTGTTACTAACGGAACGAACGGAACACCTGCTATGCCTGAATACATTGTTTGGAAAAGAAATTGAACACAGCTTCGTGCTGCATGGCCGTTTACCCAAAAAGCAGCGGCTCGCGACATTGCAAGCCATTGAGGAGCTTGGGGTGAATGAGCCAAGGTTGCTACTGGCCACTGGAAAGCTCATTGGGGAAGGTTTTGATCACTCTCCGCTGGACACCATGTTTCTTACCATGCCGATTTCCTGGAAAGGGACGCTGCAACAATACGCGGGGCGTTTACACAGGGAACATGCTGGCAAGCATGATGTCCGCATTTATGATTACGTTGAAACAGGCAATGTCATTTTGCAGCGGATGTGGGAAAAGAGGCTGAAAGGATATATCCGTCTGGGGTATGTCGTTCGTGATCTGGAGCAAAACGCACAAAAATAAAAAATTAGTGGTGGCTGGAAGATTCTTGATTGCACAGCTGGACTTTCGCCACAACCTGTAATAATCATATTTCCAGCAAGCCACAGAGCTTCTTTTGCCGAGAGCCAACGCGCTCCTTAGACCCAGTGTCTGAGGAGCGCGTTTTTTCGTTCCTCTCCCCCATCAACCCACGCAAAAGGAGTTTCTATGTTCACCACCATTCCCACCTACGGATTTCTCCGTCTGCCTCAGGTTCTTGCCCTCATTCCCATCAGCAAAAGCGCGTGGTGGGAAGGCTGCAAAACCGGGCGTTTTCCCAAGCCCGTAAAACTCGGCCCGCGCACCACCGTTTGGAGAGCCGAAGACATTGCCGCCCTGGTGGAGAGCTTCGGCAGTTCGGACGGGCGTAAGGAGACTGTATGAGCAGCGCACGTCTTGAGAAGCAGGTGGAAAAGCTGGAAGCGGAATTGAAGGAGAAAAAAGCGCAAATCTCGCGTGAGAGGCGCAAAGAGCGCGGCGGTCAGTTGGTCGCGCTCGGCATCATGGTCGAGGTGGCTTTCAAGGGATTGACTCCAGAGGGAAAAGCCAAGTTGCGCGGCTGGGCCGAACCGCTTGATGCCCGCAACAAGCAGCGCGTTCTGGCCGCGTTCGAGCGTCTGGGGCTGGAAGAAAGAGCACCGGAATCCGCCGCGCAGATGCGGGAGCCGGAATCCCTCACTCCGGTGAGGGCGCACTTACCAGTTTCCTCCGGAAACTGAGTGCGCTCTGCGAGGCTTCGGAGACAATCGCATGGCGATATACCACCTGACGGCGAAAACCGTATCCCGTGGCGAGTCCGCCAGCGCCGCCGTCCGCAGCGACTATATTGAGCGTTCCGGCAGGTACGCCAACGACCATGCCGAACTGCTCCATAAAGGCCACGGCAATATGCCCGCTTGGGCGTCAGACGCTCCCCGGAATTATTGGGAGGCCGCTGACGCCCACGAGCGGGCAAACGGCAGGCTCTTCAAGCAACTTGAGTTCGCCTTGCCCAAAGAGTTGTCGGCAGAGCAGCAAACGGCCCTGGCTGATTCTTTCTGCCGGGAAATGGCCCAGACAAAAGATGGCCCGCTGCCATACAGCTTCGCCGTGCATAAAGGCCATGACAAGAAAAATCCGCATTGCCACCTGCTGATCTCCGAACGGGTAAACGATGGCGTCAGCCGTGACCCCGGCCTGTGGTTCAAGCGGGCGGCAAAAGACCCGTCAAAAGGCGGCGCGAAAAAGACCAACGAACTGCGCCCCAGAGAATGGCTTTTGCATTGCCGGGAACTCTGGGCCGAGCGGGCGAACATGGCCCTGCGCCTCGCCGGGCATGATGCCCGTATCGACCACAGAACGCTGGAGGCCCAAGGCATTGACCGCGTGCCGACCACGCACCTGGGGCCGAGTGTCGCGGCGATGGAGCGCAAAGGAATCCGCACCTTGCGCGGTAACCGGAACCGGCTGCGGGAAGATGCTGGTTTGAAAGCCGTGCCCCAAGTCGTACCCAAGCCCGTTCCGGCTCCAACGCTTGAGGAATGTCAGGCCGTCTTGCTGGCGCTTGCCAAGCAGGAACCCTGCAAGACGGACAGCTATTATCAGGCCCAAATCAAGCCCTATATGGAATACTTTGCCGAGGCGGACGACAAGGCCGAAGCCTTTGCCTTCTGCCGGGAACGGATACAGGCGGATATGACCACCGATGCGCCCCGGCTGAAAGAAATGGGCCGGGAGCTTTCCGAAAGGCTCCGGCGTTTCGGCGGCACATGGTCACAGCAGTCAGCCCTAGAACAGGAGGCCATGAACCATATCCGCCTTGCCCCGGATCGCGAGCAGACCTTTGCGGCCATTACCGGGGAAATGGACATGGTTCTGGAACGGAGTCGGGGGCTGGGAAGGTAAAAGGGCATTTCCTGTCCCAGCCAAGTCAGG
>JAITGC010000011.1 GCA_031280915.1 Desulfovibrio sp.
CCCAGACCCGATCTGAGACATCATGCCGACGGTGTGCTGGCTGCATGTTTCCTCCTGTTTTGTAAGGAGGATACCACAAAACTACGCCAAACAAAAGTCTATTGACGACACTATCTAGCCTGTTAGACATGGCTGCTTAGCCGGACACGATTGACCCTGGGCAGCAATTAAGAGATAAAAGCGAGCCCGGCAATCCTGCCGTGTATACAGGAAAGCACCGTCGTATTGGCTCTTCTTTAACTGTTGAAATTAAATTTTCAAAAAGAAAACGTATCGACCTCCACAATGCCGACAGGAACAGCTTGCACGTGCAGGGGCAATAATAAAAGTTGTTTCAAATGCGGCGGAACAGGCATCGTTCAATGAGGCTCCTTCCCCTTGGGGGGCCAGCGTACACCGCATGGGCACCCCATGTAAATGCATAGATTGCGCATTACACTGCCAAGCATCAAGGCTTTATCGTCTATTAAGGTCTATACCTATCCACTTTTTTGTTGGCATAATAGTTGGTAAAATATTTTTATCTAATGATTCCACTAAAATATAAAGTATTTGAAAGTCGGGTAGGACAGTATCAGGCAAAGTGGGCCAATACCGGATTTTATTGCTTGAAGCCTGCCGCGCTGTAGGCTAGTATACCCGAAGACCGCCGTGAATTCGTGATGTCCGCGGGTGAACAACATTTTCAGCAGGCACGGCTTGTTGAATGGAGTTGAGTATGTCTGAAGCACCGGAAAGAAATCTGGCTCTTGATATTGTGCGCATTACAGAAGCGGCTGCATTGGCGTCCGCCCGCTGGCTCGGCCGCGGAGACAAGGTTGCCGGGGATCAGGCCGCCGTGCAGGCTATGCGCGTCGGCTTTTCCACCCTGAATATTGACGGCACGGTCATCATCGGCGAAGGCGAAAAAGATGACGCCCCCATGCTTGCCAACGGCGAAAAAGTGGGCAGGGGTGAGGGGCTTGCCCTGGACGTTGCCGTTGACCCCGTTGAGGGAACCAGTCTGTTGGCCTACGGGCGTCCTAACGCCATATCCGTCATTGCGGTTTCCCCGCAGGGCAGCATGTTCAATCCAGGCCCGAGTTTTTACATGCAAAAACTTGTTGTCGGTCAGGAGGCGCGCGATGTTGTGGATATCGACGCGCCCATTAAGGTAAATCTGAAAAATATCGCGAAGGCGCTCGGCAAGAGCGTACAGGACTTGGTTGTCTTTGTGCTGGACAAGCCGCGCCACCAGCGTTTGATTGGGGAAATTCGCGAAGCCGGAGCGCGTATCCAGCTTCAGACAGATGGCGATGTCATCGGCGCTCTTATGGCGGTGGATCCGCATTCCGAGGTGGACGTCATGCTGGGTACCGGCGGCAGCCCGGAAGGCGTGCTTTCCGCCTGTGCCATTAAGGGTCTCGGCGGGCAGATTCTGGCTCGGCTTGACCCGCAGTCCTATGTGGAAAAAGAGGCCATCAATGAAGCCGGCGTTGATCTGCGCGAGGTGCTCACGGTCGATAATCTGGTGCGTGGCGAGGACTGTTTTTTTGCCGCCACCGGCATTTCCGGCGGAGATTTTCTGCATGGCGTGCGTTACAGTGCGCGCTACGCGGTGACGCATTCTCTTGTTCTGCGCGGCAAAACAGGCACATTGCGCTACGTGGAATCCTACCACAATATGGACAAGCTCTCCAAATTCAGCGCGGTGCAGTACTGAATGAAAAATCGGCAAATCACAATATCGCGGTCTGTCTTGCGGCGGCTGTGCGTACTTTGCGCGGCTTGCGCGTTTTTGTGTCTGGCGCCGGATGTGTATGCGGCCCGTCAGGAAAGCGTCGGACAGACCCAACCCGCAACGAGTGGCGGCAGCAAGGCCAGACTGGACAAAACCTCCCGAAAAAAGACAGGAGAGCCGCAAAAGCGGCAAGCCGCACAGGAAAAGAGGGCTTCCGTCTATGATAAACAGCCGGTCATTGCGGACAAGGAACTGGAGCGTTTTCTGGAGATATTGCCGCAGTTTCGAGACTGGTGTCGGAAGAATAACGAAAATCCCCGACCGGTCGTGCGTGACGACAAAGCCGACTTTGCTTATTCAAAACAGGCCGCGGATTGGGTAAATGCCCGCGCTTGGCGTCCGGAACGTTTTTTTTGCGTCATGGGCCGTCTGGCGACAGCCTTGATCATTGTCGAAGAGGGCAATGACATGGCTGAGCGCTCACGCGATATGCCTGATGTGCCCAATGAGGATATTGAACTCACACGCCGGCATTTGGGAAGCATCCTGAAAGCGTTGGACGCGGACGGAAGCAATACGCCGCCCATCAGCCGCTGAAACATATGTTTGCGCCTGTGGCCGCCGCGTGCCGCGCCGCTCTGGTTCGCTCCGTCTGGAGCCTTATAATTTACGCACTTCGGCGTAGAGAGCCGCTGTTTCCGTGAGCAGGCCGTTCATCCGCAGGGCCAGCGCCTGCGGTTCACTGATGAAGCCGTCAAGCAACAGGCTTGCATCAAAAAGCCCCCGAGTCATCAGCACAAGCAGGCTGTCTTGCGGGTCGGCCCTGAAAATTTTGAGCATAGCGCGCAGCAGCGGGTGATTCTGATTGACCTCCAATATCTTGATGGAAGGGGAATCATCTTTTTGCATAACCTTGAGCAGTTTTTCCATAGACGAAGTCATACTTCCATCAGGAGAAACCAGAACTGAAGGGCTGTTTTCCAGGCGGTGCGATACGCGTACCTCCCGGACTTTGTCTCCCAGAATATCCTTCATTCTGTCCAGGAGCTTCGCGCACTCGTTTTGTTCTTCCTCCGAAAGCGGAACGCTTTTCGGCGATACCTCGTTTTTGTCTTCAAAGGTTGAGAGCGCATCGTCCGGGGCGTTTTCAACGGATTTGAAGTCCCATTCCTTGTATTTCCCAAGACCCTCCATGACAAATTCATCCACTGGCTCATAGAGATAGAGAACTTCAATGCCTTTTGAACGGAAACGTTCCGTATGGGGATTCAGTCGCGCGGCTTCCCTGTTGGGCGCGGAAACATACCAGAATGTTTTCTGCCCTTCAGGAGCGCGGGTCATGTAGTCATCCAGCCCGGTGAGGGCGTCGCTCTCATCCAGGGACGAGGAATTGAAGCGCAGAAGGGCGCTCACGCGTTCGCGGTTGGGGAAGTCATGGTAGCCGAGTTTGAAAATTTTGCCGTGCAGCCGCCAAAAACGCGAATATTTTTCCGGATTGTCCCTGGCGGTCTTTTCCAGATGATTTAGGGCCTGTTTAACAACAACTTGGTTGATTTTGCGCAACAGGACGTTTTCCTGCAAGGTTTCGCGGGAAATGTTCAGCGGCAGGTCTTCCGTATCCGCCACGCCTTTGAAAAAGGCCAGATATTCCGGTATCAGGTCTTTGTTCCGGCGCTGGATGAGCACACGTCGGGTGTAGAGATCAATGCCCCAGAAATCGCGATCCGCGCCGAAGAAATCCTGCGCGCCGTCAGGAATGAACAAAAGGGCATTGAACTGCACGGGCGCGTCCACAGAAAGGTGCAGCGCGTCCAGCGGCTCTTTGGCGTCATAGGTCAGCGTTTTGTAAAAAGTGTCATATTGTTCCTTTTTGATGGAAAATTTTGGCTCCAGCCAGAGAGCCGGTTCGGAGTTCACGCGGCTGCCGTCCAGGAGTATGGGAAACGGCATAAAGGCGGAATGGTTGCGGATGACTGATTCAACGCGGAATTTTTCCAGAAATTCCGCGGCGTTTTCTTTAAGATAGGCCTTTACCACAGTGCCGCGTTCGGGCGCGCCGTCTCCGGCCGGCTCCACAGAATAGGCGCCGAGGCCGTCGCTTGTCCAGATATGGGCGACGGCCTCGCCGAAGGCCGGTCGGGAAACTACTTCCACCTTTTCCGCGACCATAAAGATGGAATAAAAACCGATGCCGAAGCGGCCCACGATGTTGGCCGCGTCGGGCCTTTCCTCCCCTGCGTCCTCTCCCCTGGGGGGCGTCACGCTGTTCAACTGGGCCAAAAATTCCTCTGAACCTGATTTCGCGATGGTACCGAGATTTTCAGCCAGTTCCCCTTCATTCATGCCGATGCCGGCATCGGCAATGGTAAGCAGTTTCTTGTCCTTGTCGATGCTGATGCGGATTTCCAGCGGCATGTCCGGTGCAAGGGGCTTTTCTCCTCTGCTGATGCGAAAACGCAATTTGTCCAGGGCGTCAGAAGCATTGGAAATAAGCTCCCTCAAAAAAATTTCCCTGTTGGTGTAGAGGGAGTGGGTCAGGATATTCAGAACCTTGCGTACTTCGGCACGGAATTCGTGCGTTTTTTCCTTTGCCTGTGTCATGGTATGCCTCCTCGGTACCTCAGAAATTCCAGTAAAAATAAGATTGCGCGGTGGAACGTCAAGGGGCGGCGGTCAAGAAGAAAGCAATTGGGCAAGTCTGGCGCCGACGCCGCTCAAGCCGAAACGCTTCACAATTTCCGCGGCGCGCGCGTGAAGGATGTGATCATACCGGCCTTCGGCCACCCGGCGCATGGCTGCGACCAGTTTGCTCATATCCGCTTCGGCCCACAGCATATCCGGACCGAACAGGGGAAATTTCGCGCATTGCTCGTCGGAAACGGGCCTCATGGCGTAGGGTATGGGGAAGCTGTTCTCTCCGGTCATATAATCCATGTTTCCGGAATACCCGGTGGCGATCACCGGCTTGCCGTAACTCATGGCCTCAGACATGCCGAGGCCCCATCCCTCGGCGTGATGGGCGCTGACATAGGCGTCGCACAGCGCGTACAGAGCGGCCATGCGGTTGGGGCTGACGTCCGCCGTCACATTGATGATGTCCGGCAGATGATTGAGGGGCATCTTTACTCTGTATTGTTTGAGCAGAAGACGTACCGGCCTGCCTGTGATACCGCGCAGAAGGCTGAAGGCCGCCAGAAGGCCGCGCAGATTTTTTCGCGGGTTTACGGCGTCAATGACTGATAAAAAAACAAAAGCGTCCGCCTTGCGGCTTGCCGAGAGGATATTTTCAGCCCATTGAAGATCGCCCGCAAGGGGCGCTGTTCTGCGCACCAAATGCGGCAGTACGCAACACTGTTCCACATGTGGCGCGATAGCCGTGCGGCAAAATTCGGAACAGGTCCATACCGCGCTTACGCGATTCAGGGGCGCGATAAAATACGGCGCAAGCTTTTCGTTTTCCCAAACGGCGTAAGCGATGACGCGTTTGCCGGTTAAAACTGGAAGAGCCTCATAAATGGCGTTATAACACGTCGGTTCCTGATGCAGGATAACGAGATCAGCGCCTTCAAGGAAAGCGTACTGCGCGGATGAAAGGCCGTCCGGCGGCGATACCGCAGCCAGCGGCGAACCGGCGCTGAAGTCTGGGGGAAGGTTGCTCAACACCGTATGTCCGATGCCGCGCAGAAGTTCGATATAGGCAAGCCCTGCCAGACGATGGCTTATATAATGACTCAGATAATAAAAAATGCGCATCAGGGCAAAAGCGGGAAAACAGCTTAATTTCCTCGAATCCAGTAGGTGTCGAAACCGTCGTCGAGGCGGCCGTCCGCGATGTCGTCAAAGCCCGCCTGCAGAAAAAGGCTGTGGTATTCCTCCCTGGTGCGTCGCCAGCCCCAAAACTGCTGGCGGCGTATTCCCACGCAGTGCAATGCCCCGCGTATAATTATTTTCAAGGTGTTCACAAGGCTGCCGATAAAGGAGTCCTCTTCCAACAGGGAGGCGGAAAGACAGACAATTTCTCCACCTGGAGCAAGTTGTGTGCGCAAATCGGCAAGCAGATGCGCCATTTCGTCGGAGCGAATGCCGTAATCCACAGTGGAAAGATATATCATATCGTAATGTACGTCCGGGGGCAGACAAGCGGGCGGCAGGCCGATGTAAATGCGTTCCGCCGGGATGTGGCGGCGCAGCCACTTCATGCCCACAGTGCTGGGCTCATTGACGTGCAACTCCAGATCCGGCATCTCGTCCAGCAGGATTTTTTCCATATACCCCACGCCGCTGCCGATGGAAAGCACACGCAGAGCTTCCGTTCTTTCGCCTCTGGCGCGCAACCGTTCTGCCAGCCACCTGGCGTCTTTGCTTTTATTGGCGCGCCAGATGGAGGGCAGATCATCCCAGTCTTTATAACGACGGAAAAGCTCTTCATAAAAAACAGCATAGAAACGCGGTTCCGCCAAATGAAAAAAGGAGATATGCGAAAAGGCGGTAAAGGGTATTCCCTGCCAACTTTCCTGATAAAAGCGCCGCACTTGTCTTCTCCCTGCCGGTTTCTTGTCAGCCGCGGTCCTGCAAGGCCGCCACGGAAGGCAGAAGTTTGCCTTCCAAAAGTTCCAGCGCCGCGCCGCCGCCGGTGGAAATATACCCCATTTTGTCCGCCAGATTGTAGCTTTCCACAGCGGCCACGGAATCTCCGCCTCCCACAACGACAAAGGCTTTTGAGTCGGCAAGCGCCTGCGCAAGGGCCTTGGTGCCAGCGCCGAAGGGGTCGGTCTCAAAGGCGCCCACAGGTCCGTTCCACACCACGGTGGCCGCTTTGGCAAGCAACGTTTCATAAAGTTTGACGGTTTTCGGGCCTATATCGAGAATCATCTCGCCATCCGGCGCCGCTGAGGCATCGCGCGTCATCGCTTTTGCGCCGGGAGTCAGTTCAACGGCCGTCACCACGTCGATGGGCAGAGGCATGTCCCTGCCGAGGGATTTTGCCTTGGCCATAATTTTTTGAGCTTCAACAATCAAATCCGGCTCATGGAGAGATGTCCCCACCCCAAAACCGGCCGCCGCCAGAAAAGTGTTGGCTATGCCTCCCCCCACAATCAGGCAGTCAACCCTGGAGAGCAGATTGTCCAGGAGAGCCAGCTTCGTGGAAACTTTGGCGCCACCAATAACCGCGGCAATCGGCCGCGCCGGATTATCCAGCACTCTGGCGAAGGCCGCCAGTTCTGCGGCCATCAAGGGGCCGGCGCAAGCCACCGGCGCGCGGCGCACCGCGCCTTCGGTGGAGGCGTGTGCCCTGTGGGCCGCGCCAAAGGCGTCCATTACATAGACGTCTCCCATACGGGCGAATTTGTCGGCCAAATCCGGGGCATTTTTTTTCTCGCCCTTGAGAAAACGCACATTTTCCAACAGCACGCACTGTCCCGGAGCGACTTTGGTCCGCTCAATACTCTCCACAAGGGGCACAGGGATTCCAAGTAACTCCGACAAACGCCCGGCCACGGCCTTAAGGGAGAACTGCGCGTCATATTCTCCTTCCGTGGGGCGTCCGAGGTGCGAAAGCACTATCACGCCAGCGCCTCTGGCCAGAGCGTCATTCAGGGTGGGCAGGGCGGCCCGTATGCGCTTGTCGTTGGTGATGACGCCGTTTTTTATGGGCACATTGAGGTCTTGGCGGACAACAACGGTTTTGCCTGTAACATCAACATCTTTCAGTTCTTTGATGGGCATGGGGCCTCCTGTTGTCAAGCTTGAGGATTTATGACTGATTTTTCAACAATGCCAGAGCCATGTCAAGCAGATGACCGACCGTGAAGCCGAAGTGCTCCGACAGGCGGGCGGCGGGCGCAGATGCGCCGAAAGCGTTCATGCCGCACACCGCTCCGTCCAGCCCCACATACTTCCACCAGAAATCCGGCGAGGCCGCTTCTACAGCCAGGCGCGCGCGGCATGTGTCAGGCAGGACGCTTTTTCTGTACGAAGCGTCCTGCGCGTCGAAAAGCTCGGCGCAGGGCATGGAGACAACACGCGCTCTGTAGCCCATCGTCTCAAGCCGTCTGGTTGTCTCCACAGCCAGACTTACTTCCGAACCGGTGGCGATAAATATAATTTCCGGTTCACCTGTGCAATCCAGCAATATATAACCGCCTTTGGCAATGCTTGCGGCTTGTTCTTCATCGCGCGCATAAAACGGCAGGTTTTGGCGAGAGAGAGACAGACAGACGGGAGCATGGCGGCTTTCCAGAGCGTATTGCCAGGCCGTAGCGGTTTCGATGATGTCGCAGGGCCGCCACAGCAGTAAATCCGGCGTGGCGCGCAGGGCGGCAAGTTGTTCCACAGGCTGATGTGTGGGGCCGTCCTCTCCCACGCCGATGGAATCATGGGTAAATACCCAGACAAGGCGCAAACCCATGAGGGCGGCCAAACGTAAGGCATTCTTCGCTTGGTCGGAAAAAGCCATGAAGGTTCCGGCGTAGGGAATAAAGCCCCCGTGGAGGGCGAGGCCGTTCATGATAGTTCCCATGCCGAATTCGCGCACGCCGTAGGAAATGTAGTTTCCCAAAGCGGAAACGGGGTCAAAATGGAGTGAAGAGGCGGTGAAAGTTCCCACAGAGCCGGACAAGTCCGCTGAACCGCCCAGAAGTTCCGGCAATTCCGGTACAAGACGCTCCAGAACGGTCTTGGAGGTCATGCGCGTGGCGGCGGCTTCCGTGCGGGATTGCATTTCGTTGAGAAGTTGTTTCGCCAGAGCGGGCCAGTTCGCCGGCAAATCCCCGGCCATACGGCGGTTGAATTCAGCCGCCAATACCGGATATGCCTCACGGTATGCGGTGAAGGATGCCTGCCATTTTTCTTCGGCCGCGCGGCCCGCCGGTGCGGCATTCCAAGCTTTGTAAACATCGTCCGGGATCATAAAGGGCGGTTCATGCCAGTCCAGGACTTCACGCGTGGCCCGAGCCGCGCTCTCGCCCAGCGGGGAACCGTGGCATTTTTCCGAATCCGCCTTGGGCGAGCCGAAACCGATGTGGGTTTTGCAGATGATGATGCTGGGGCGGGCGGGTTCAGCTTTGGCTTCGGCAATGGCCGCGTCCAGGGAGGCAGCATCGTGGCCGTCAACAGGCCCCACAACCTGCCAGCCGTAAGCGGTGAAGCGGGCGTGCACGTCTTCGTTGTACCAGGCGTCAACGCGGCCGTCTATGGATATGCCGTTGGAATCATACAGAACGATGAGTTTTCCGAGTTTCCAGACGCCCGCAAGGGAACAGGCTTCGTGTGAAATTCCTTCCATCAGGCAGCCGTCACCGCAGAATACCCAGGTGCGGTGATCCACTATTTTGTGCTCCGGCGTATTGAAGCGCGCGGCGAGCATGCGTTCGGCAAGGGCCATGCCCACAGCCGAGGCGATGCCTTGCCCCAGGGGGCCGGTAGTCATATCCACGCCGGGGGTGATTCCAGCCTCGGGGTGCCCCGGCGTTTTTGAACCCCACTGGCGGAAATTTTCGATTTCCGGCATGGGCAGGTCATAACCCGTGAGGTGCAGCAGGGCGTAATAAAGCATGGAGGCGTGTCCATTGGAAAGAACAAAGCGGTCGCGATCCGGCCAGGCCGGATTTGTCGGATTATGTCTGAAATGACGCCGCCAGAGAGCCTCGGCCATATCCGCCATGCCGAGAGGCGCTCCGGGATGGCCGGATCCGGCTTTTTCAATGGCGTCAATGGCCAGAATCCGAATGGCGTTGGCGCATTGCCTGTGCGTGGGCATGATTTTTTCCTCCGCAATAATTTTACGCTTGATTACAGCCCCAAGAGCGTGCGATTTCTTCGGCGCGGCGTGGCGGGCAGGCCTCTGCGGCGCGCGAAAATACGGCCAGACGCGTTTTGTAGGGACTGTGTCCAAAAAAAGCGGAGCCGGAAACCAGAATATCCGCACCGGCTTTCGTCAGTTCCTTCACATTTTCCGGGCATACGCCTCCGTCCACCTGAATGGGAACGTCCTTTGCCTTGGCTTTGGACAGCAGCACACGGGCGGCGCCCAGTTTGTCATATATTTCAGGCAGGAAGGATTGACCGGAAAAGCCGGGGTTCACGCTCATTAAAAGCAGCATGTCCAGGTCGCGGGCAAGCCAGCGCAGAAAGCCGATGTCCGTGCCGGGGTTGACGGCAAGCCCGGCCCTCATGCCCAAGGCGCGTATTTCCGCCAGGGTGCGGCGCACATGCCTGTCAGCCTCAACGTGCACTGTCAGCATATTCGCGCCGGCCTCGCGGAAATCCTTCAGGTAGCGGGCCGGTTCCTCAATCATCAGATGCACGTCGAAAAACAGACGGCTTTTCGGCCGCAGGGCGCCAATGAGCGGCGGCCCGAAAGTAATGTTGGGCACAAAGGCGCCGTCCATGACATCCAGGTGCAGCCATTGCACGCCGGCTTTCTCCAGGGCGGAGAGTTCCTCGGTCAAATCCGCGAGATCAGCGGAAAGCAAAGAAGGGGAAAGAATCATGGCATATCGCGGAGTTTCAGGCTCCGCCCGTGGTTTGTGTTCAAAAAGTTATTTCTTTTCCAGCAGCCGTCGTACGCCGGAAATTTCCCGGAGCAGCATCTGCATGAAGGCCGGGTCAGGCACAGGGGCCACGCGTCCCGGCAAATCTTCGTCCAGAACGGCGCTGCCTTCCAGCACCCTGCGTGCGCCTTCAATGGTCATGCCCTGCTCGTGCAACAGCTGCTGTATGCGCCGCAGAAGCATCATGTCCGTTTCCGTATAAAAACGCTGTCCCTTGCCGGTTCGGGACGGGGTGAGCTGAGGGAATTCCGTTTCCCAAAAGCGCAACACATGCGTTTTCAGGTTGAGCAGTTCCGCCGCTTCGCCGATACGATACATTTTTTCTGACATAAGGTCTCCGCCGCCGGCTTATATGCGCACTCCAAAAGTTTTCACAAGGAATTGTGCGATTTTTTCCCGCTCCTTGTCTATCTCAGCGTCTTTCAGCGTCCGGCCAGGGTGCCGGAAGGTCAGCCGGAACGTCAGGTGACGATTCCCCGGTTGCGGTTCAAAAACATCCAGCAGAACAGCATCTTCCAGAATCGGCAGACGCAGTGCCCGGAAATGTTCGAGAATTTCTCCGACGTTCAGGCCGTCTCCCGTTATTATCGTAATATCGCGCCGTACCGGCGGATATGCCGGCAAGGGGGTAAAGATTACCTCAGCCGCGACGTGCAGTGAACGCAGTTCGTCCAGATTGCACTCAGCGAGCCACACGTCCTTGCGGGCGTGGAAGCTTTCGGCGAGCGCCGGTTTGACGCGGCCCATGCAGCCGAGCGCGCGCCCGGCAAGGCTGATGTTCACGCAGGGCAAAAGCCAAGGATGATCGCTGATGTTCTCGTAGTCCGGTGCGGACAGACGCAGAAAATGGAACAGGTGTTCAACCACGCCCTTGATGTCCGCATAATCCGCGTCCATCTCCCTGTGGGGCCATGCTCCGTCATGGCGCGAGCCATAGAGCAACAGGCCCAGTATGCCCGTCTCCCGTGCCGCTGTGGGCAAGCCATCCCGCGTTGGAGCATCCCCCTGGATATCCTCAAAGACATGAGCCAGTTCAAAAAGCCGCAATCCGGCGGCGCCTTGGGCAAGATTGTTGCGCATGGTCTGAAGCAGGCCGGGCGCGAGTACGGTGCGCAGGGCGTCCTGCTCTGAGGAAAGGGGGTTGAGGATGGAAATGCGTCCCCTGCGCGCGAGACCCAGGCGGTCAAGATCCTTGTGCCCCACGAAGCTGTAGTTCACAGCTTCATTGAGGCCGAGACCCGCTCCCCATCTTTTAATGCGCGTCCAAAAAGCGAATTCGGATTCGCCTTTCCCGGCATTGGCAAGATTTCCGCGCATCGGAGGCAGGCTGGGGGCAATGGCGTCCAGGCCATACATGCGTCCCACTTCTTCCACAAGATCCGCCTCACGCGTAATATCAGGCCGCCAACTCGGCTGGCTCACCCGCCACAGAGTCTGGGATCTGATTACGGCGCAGCCGAGGCCGGTGAGCGTCTTTTCGCAGAAATCCTCATGCAGGGCCACGCCCAGAAGATCGCTGGCTTTTTTCGGCCGGAAGGCTATTTCCACCGGCGCGAAGGGTTTTGGTTCCAACTTGGAGAGCCTGCGTACCACACCACCGCCAAGGGCAGCCATCATGGCGCAGGCGCGATCCAGCGCCCAGACGGCGCGCTCTTGGTCAATACCGCGTTCAAAACGGTATGAAGCTTCGGAAGAAAGCCCCAGACGCCGTGATGTCTGGCGTATGCATTCCGGTTTGAAGACCGCGCTTTCGAGAAAGACATCGCGGCTTTCCGCCGTGATTTCCGTATTCAACCCTCCCATGACGCCGGCCAGGCCCACAATGCGCTCCCCGTCGCATATGCAGAGATCCCGGTCGGTCAAAGAGCGTTCCTGTCCGTCCAGCGTAGTGAATTTTTCCCCGTCTCCGGCGGTTCTCACCACAATGCGTCTGCCCCTGAGCTTGCCCAGATCAAAGGAGTGCAGGGGCTGGCCGCATTCAAAAAGGATATAGTTGGTCACATCCACGATATTGGAAATAGCCCGAACGCCCACGGCATTGAGACGATAGCGTATTCTTGCCGGGGACGACATCACGCGGATGCCGGAAATGACGCGCCCGGCGTAGAGCCGGCAGAGATCGGCGTCTTCTATTTCAAGAGGGATTTCCACCTCGGCATCCCGATCTTCGGCCAAGGGCAGGTTGTTGATAGTCAGAGGCAGGCCGAAAGCATGGGCCGTCTCCCTGGCCAAGCCTAATACGGAAAGACAATCCGCCCTGTTGGGAGTTATGGAAATATCCAGAATTTCCGTATCCAGGCCGAGGGCGTCCACAAGGTGTTCTCCTGCCCGCAGCTCCGCCGGCAGCACCATTATGCCGCTCTGTTCCTCCGCCAGCCCCAATTCCCGCTCCGAACAGATCATGCCGCAGGAAACCGCGCCGCGCAGCTTGGCCTTTTTAATTACCATGCCATCGGGCATGCGCGTACCCACAAGAGCTACGGGAACTTTCTGGCCTGCCGCCACATTCGGCGCGCCGCAGACGATATCCAGAAGTTCGCCCTGGGCCGTGTTCACCTTGCACAAATGGAGATGATCGGATTCAGGATGTTTTTCGCATTCCGCCACTTCACCCACTACAATATCACTGATGGCCTTATAAGGATTGCGGATGTCCTCAAGTTCCAGGCCGAGCATAGTCAGCCTGTCGCCCAGATCCTGGGCCTCGCCCTCATACGGCGTAAATTCACGCAGCCACGAAAGAGAAAGCAACATACGTCGTCCCTGTTATTGAAAAGACCATAAAGGTCGTGGAGGTTGAGGGTCCGGTAGAGGGCGCTCCGGTTCCGCGCTATCGCGTTGGCCGTATGCGCCGGGATTCAGCGGGCGGCCCCGGCTCTTCTTTTCCTCCGGCCGCGCGTCGTCAAGACCGTTGCCATAGGCGTCCGTATAGCCCATACCCCCTCCGGGGGCGCGCGACGCGGCCTTGCCGGGCAAATTTTGCGAAGACTTCGGCCCGCCCGGCGGCTCAAGGCCAGAATGACGCGGGCTGTAGGCTGAGGCGGCCGGAAGGGTCGAAGGGGTCGAAACCAGCCAGGCGCACAAAAGCGGAATCAGAAGTAATTGTCGCGCCATAAATAACCTTTTGCCGCTTCTCCTTGTCAAAAAAAGTCGACATGAGGAGAGCGGAATCGGACGTCAGGCGAACTGCCGCAAAAAACGCACATCATTTTCAAAAAACATTCGCAGGTCGCCGATGCCGTACTTGAGCATGGCCACGCGCTCCACCCCGAGTCCGAAAGCAAAACCGCTCACTTCGTCAGGATAGCCCACGGCGGTGAAAACAGCCGGGTCCACCATGCCGCAGCCCAGTATTTCCACCCAGCCGGTACCCTTGCACACACGACATGCCTCCCCCTGGGTCAGTCCTTTTCCGCCGCACAGACAACAGGAAATATCTACTTCCGCCGAAGGTTCGGTGAACGGGAAAAAACTTGGACGGAAACGCACTCGCGTCCGCTGGCCGAAGACGGCTCGTACAAAAGCCGTCAGTGTGCCTCTCAGGTGCGCCATGGTGATGTCCTTGTCCACCATAAGTCCTTCAATCTGATGGAACATGGGGGTATGCGTCAAATCGGAATCGCGGCGATAGACTTTGCCCGGCGCGATGACGGCCAGCGGCGGAGTGCGCGTTGTCATGGCGCGCACCTGCACCGGGGACGTGTGGGTGCGCATGAGCACATTTTTCGTGATGTACAAGGTATCCTGCATATCCCGCGCGGGGTGTTCCGGCGGCATATTCAGGGCCTCAAAATTGTAATAGTCGTTTTCGACCTCCGGCCCGGAAGCCACCTCAAAGCCCATGCCGGTAAAAATCCCGCATATCTCCTCCGTGATCAAGGTGGTGGGATGGAGGGAGCCCCGCCAAGGCGCCCGGCCGGGAAGGGTGGGGTCAAAGCGCGCAAGTCCGGCTGCCTCCCCGGCGGCCAGAAGAGTTTTTCGGCGCTCTTCAAACAGCGCGTTGCAATGCTCTTTAACCCTGTTGGCCGCCTGTCCCGCAGTGGGGCGCTCCTCCGGCTCAAGGTCGGACAGGCGCGATATAATCTGGGCAAGACGACCCTTGCGGCCCAGAACATCCACGCGGAGAGCCTCCAGTTCTTCCGGGCCTCCGGCTTTACGGAGTCCTTCTTCCAGTTCTCCGACAAGGCTTTCCAGTGCGGTGACGAAATCCATGTTTGTCCCCGAATAAAGAGGGCGGCGGCATTGCAACGGCCACCGCCCGTGTTCTTGCCAGGAATCCGGCCGTCAGCCGCATTCCCGATGATTACGCCTTGTTTAGCGCCGCCTTGGCCAGTCCTGTCACATGGGCGAAATCGTCCTTATGGTAAACGGCCATGTCGGCGAGCGTCTTGCGGTTCAGGACAATGCCCGCCAGTTTCAGGCCGTGTATCATGCGGCTGTAGGAAAGCCCGCTCAGACGGGCGCCGGCGTTAATGCGCAGAATCCAAAGGGCGCGGAAATCTCGTTTGCGGCGTTTGCGTCCCACAAACGCGTATTGCATGGAGCGTTCCACAGCCTCGCGGGCAGTACGGTACAAACGGCTGCGTCCGCCGCGAAATCCCTTGGCGGCGCTCAGATATTTTTTGTGCCGACGATGGGCGGCAAATCCTCTCTTCACACGCATATGCGTATCCTCCTTCTACCCGGACAAGGCGGAGGCTTGCCTGCCGGGCGGTGTTTTTGTTCAGCCGTTGGGAAGCATTCGGCGAACGGCTTTTTCATTGGCGCTGTCCACCAGCGCTGTCTGGCCGAGGCGCATTCTGCGGCCGGCGGCTTTTTTGGTTAAAATATGCCGCAGGTTTTGCCGACGGCGCTTATATTTGCCGCTGCCTGTCAACTGAAAACGCTTGGCGGCAGCGCGGCGTGTTTTGATTTTGGGCATGATGCTCTCCTCGTTAATCCAGGTTTTGATGTAAAGACAGCACGCTATTTCTTGGGCACGAGCAGCATTTGCAGCACGCGTCCCTCGGCGTGCGGCTCTTGTTCCACCTTGGCGATATCCGCAAGATCCCGCACTACGCGGTCAAGCATATCCAGGCCGCGATCCTTGTGCACGATTTCACGGCCGCGAAAAAATACCGAAATTTTACAGCGGTCGCCTTCTTCCAGAAAACGGCGTATATGGCGCAGCTTGGTTTCATAATCATGATCGTCCGTCTTGGGGCGAACCTTGATTTCCTTGACTTGCACCACAGTCTGCTTTTTTCTGGCCTCCTGTTTTTTCTTCTGCTGTTCGTACTTGAATTTTCCGTAATCCATGATACGGCACACAGGGGGATCTGAAGTCGCCGCCACTTCGACAAGATCCAAGCCAGCCTCTTTAGCCAGGGCAATGGCGTCGCCGCGCTGCAAAATGCCGAGCTGTTCACTTTCAACGCCGATGACGCGCACCTCGCGCGCGCGGATCATTTCGTTGCGGCGCACGGTGTCCTGCGGCAGTTCACGCCGTTGTCTTATATTAGGCGAAGCTATAACGCATCCCTCCTTGCTTGAAAGGCTCTTCCGCATCCGTCCGCACAAGGGCGGCAATTTCCCCGGCTGATCTGAGCCCCAGGTTTTCGCCGTTACGCAGGCGCACGTTTGCGCCGCCGGCCTGCGCTTCCTTTTCTCCCACTATCAGCATATAAGGCGTTTTCGCCATCTGGGCCTCACGCACTTTGAAGCCCAACTTTTCATTGCGCGTATCCGTATTAATCCGGATGCCGGCGGCCGCAAGCTCTTCACGCAGACGACGGGCGGCCGCGTCTCCCGCTTCCGTTACGGTAAGCACACGGGCCTGTTCAGGCGCGAGCCAGACAGGCAACGCTCCGGCATAATGCTCTATCAGGACGCCTATGAAACGCTCCAGCGAGCCCATGATCGCCCTGTGCACCATGACAGGCCGCCGGCGCGCGCCGTCTCGCCCGGTATAGGTCAGGTCAAAACGCTCGGGCAGGGTAAAGTCAACCTGGATGGTGGAGCACTGCCACTCCCGGCCGATGCAGTCCAAAAGACGCACGTCTATTTTGGGGCCGTAAAAAGCGCCGTCACCAGCATTGATTTCATAGGACAGCCCTGCCTTTTCCACAGCCTGGATCAGGGCGGAAGTCGCCGTCTCCCATGCCTCATCAGTGCCGATGCTGCTTTCAGGCCGTGTTGAAACGGCCACTTTGTACTCAAAGCCGAAAAGCTCCATCAGATCGCGTATCAGATGGATAACCGCAAGAATTTCGTCTTCAAGCTGATCCGGAGCGCAGAGGATGTGCGCGTCATCCTGGGTGAATTGACGGACACGTAAAAGCCCGTGCAGAACGCCGCTTTTTTCATGGCGGTGCACCACGCCGAGTTCAAAATAGCGTTGGGGCAGGTCGCGATAGCTGCGCAGGCCGTTCTTGTACACAAGCATGTGGGCTATGCAGTTCATGGGCTTGATGCCATAGGCGTCTTTTTCAATGCTCGTGAAATACATGTTTTCGCGGTAATGCTCATAATGTCCGGATTTTTGCCAGGTTTCCACACGCAAAAGCTGCGGCCCCTGCACCATGTCGTAACCGCGTTTGAGATGTTCCTTGCGCCAGAAGTCTTCCAGTATGGCCCGCATCAGCATGCCCTTGGGCAGCCAGAAGACCATGCCCGGGGCGACGTCTTCCTGAAAAGCAAAAAATTCGAGTTCGCGTCCCAGCTTGCGATGATCGCGCCGCCGCGCCTCTTCCTGCTGTTTGAGCCAGGCGGCAAGAGCCTTGTCATCGGCAAAGGCAGTGCCATAAATGCGGGAAAGCATTTTATTTTTTTCATCGCCGCGCCAATAGGCGCCGGCTACGGACAAAAGCTTGATCGCGGCGGCAAAACCCGTGTGGGGGACGTGCGGGCCGCGGCAGAGATCGACAAAATCGCCGCAGGCGTAGAGAGAAACCGTGTCCGCATCAATGCCTTCAATGATCTCGGTCTTGTATTGCTCCCCGGCTGCGCGGAATCGCCGCAGAGCCTCCTCTTTCGTTACGCTCTCACGGACAAAGGGCAGACGGGCGTCTATGAGTCTGTGCATTTCCTCTTCTATAGCGGGAAAATCTTCGTCGGAAAAAGGGCGTTCCACATCAAAATCGTAATAAAAGCCGTTTTCCACAGCGGGACCTATGGACACCCTGGCCCCAGGGAAAAGCTTTTTGACGGCGGCTGCCATGACATGGGCCGCGGAATGCCGGATGAGAACAAGGCCTTCGGGGGAGTCCGCGTACACGGGCGAAAGCTCAAGGCAGTCGGTGGGCAGCGGAGAGGAAAGGTCAAGGAGGCGGTCTGATCCGCCGCAAAGGGCGCGCGCGGCGACCACGGCTTTGAATTTTTTGCCGCTCAAAACTCCACGCAGAACAGCTTCCGCCGTTTCTCCGCAAGCAGCTTCAACAGCCTGTCCTTCCACACGGACATCCATGCAAAACTCCCTGTTCCTCCAGTTTGCTGAAACCGTACCGTAAAATCCCGGCAGAGCGCGCCGCGTTTCGCCGGATTCAAAATCAGAGCCGGCCGGACAAAAACTTATTAACCAGAGCGAAGGACATTTCGCTCTGGTTAATAAAATTGTGGTAGGAACGAGCAGACTTGAACTGCTGACCCCTTCCGTGTCAAGGAAGTGCTCTAGCCACCTGAGCTACGCTCCTGCAATTTTTCAGAGACAATGTTTTTTCTAGCCTTATCGCCGTGAGACGTCAACAGTTTTTTGATTTTGCCGCTCTACATCAAGGGTGGAAGCTTTGCCTGGAGGCCTGTTTCCGGCCCTTGTCAGGGAGGCGGCAAATTGTTACTTTGCCCTGCGGGAGGAGACCAATGACGGATATTGACAGGCAGATGGCTCTTATCAAGCGCGGCGTGGTGGAACTGATAGATGAAAGTTCGCTGCGCAAGAAGCTGGAGCGCGGCAAACCTCTGCGAGTGAAGGTCGGGTTTGACCCCACAGCGCCGGATCTGCACTTGGGGCACACGGTTGTCATGCACAAGATGCGTCATTTTCAGGAGTTGGGACACACAATTATTTTTCTCATCGGTGATTTTACCGGCCGTATCGGCGACCCGTCCGGACGTTCCGAAACGCGCCCGCCGCTGACGGAAGAGGACGTGCGCGCCAATGCCGCCACATACAGAGAGCAGGTGTTCAAAATTCTTGATCCGGAAAGAACGCTCGTGGAGTTCAATTCCACTTGGCTGGGCGACATGGACGCGGCAGGATTCATTCGTTTGGCCTCTTCCTATACTGTTGCCCGTATGATGGAACGCGATGACTTTGAAAAACGCTTTCGTGAGCAGCGTCCCATATCCATTCACGAATTTCTCTATCCGCTCTGCCAGGGTTATGATTCCGTGGCGCTTCGGGCTGATGTGGAAATGGGCGGCACGGACCAGAAATTCAACCTCATTGTGGGGCGCAATCTTCAGGCCCACTACGGGCAGGAAAGCCAGTGCGTGCTGACCGTACCCCTTTTGGAAGGTACGGACGGCGTACGGAAGATGTCAAAATCCTACGGAAATTACATCGGCATCAATGAACCCGCGCCGGAAATTTTCGGTAAGCTTATGGCGATTTCCGACGAACTCATGTGGCGCTATTATGAGCTGCTTTCAACCAAAAGTCTGGAAGAAATCTCCGTCCTCAAAGACGATGTGGCCGCAAACCGCCTTCACCCCAAATTGGCTAAGGAAGAGCTGGCTCATGAAATAACCTGCCGTTATCACGGACAAAAGGTCGCTGATGAAGCGCGGATGGGTTTTAACGCCGTTTTTGCGGGACGCGCCGTGCCGGACGACATGCCGGAATTTGCCTGTAAAGGCGGAGATGGCGCGCTGCCTCCGGTTTTTCTTGAAGCGGCGGGGCTGGTCAAAAGTCGTGGTGAAGCCAGACGGCTTATACGCGAAGGCGCGCTGACGGTCAACGGCGAACGGTGGAACAATGAGGCAGCGCCCCTGCCGGTGGGCGAACATGTGCTCAAACTTGGCAAAAAACGTTTCCTGCGTTTGATTGTTCCGGGGCATTAGAGCAAATTGACGTTAACACTTGCTGCGGCGTTTAACGGCGAAAGTAAATTTCGCCTCCGCCTTGGCAGTGGAGCGGCGATGCATTTGCCCCGCCGCCAGAGCATGTACGCTTTTTCAAAGTGAATATGTTCTCAATGGAAATCCCATGTGTGGCGAAATGGCCAAAGATGCCGGGTAAAACAACAATATAAAACAAGGAGATGGCTATGTCATCCGTGGTGTATTACGCCGACCCGCACACCCGCTCGCACGAGGAAAACAAACTTTCCAAGGTTGCCCGTCTGTGTGACGCGCTGGACTTGAAAAAATGCGTAAAAAAAAATGATGTCGCCGCCATCAAAGTGCATTTCGGTGAATTGGGCAACGATACACATGTGAACCCGGCCTTTGTGCGGCAGGTTGTGGACAAGGTCAGGGCGGCCGGCGGGAAACCTTTTCTGACGGATTCCAACACCCTTTATTCCGGCTCGCGCAGAAATGCGGTTGACCATCTGCATACAGCTTATTTACACGGTTTTGCGCCTTCTGTTGTGGACGCGCCGGTTATCATCGCCGATGGCCTTTACGGGGAAAACGATGTGGCAGTGCGCATCAATGGCAAACTCTTAAAGGAAGTCTATATCGCCGCGGAGATCCGCCGCGCTCCGGCCATGGTGGTTGTATCCCACTTCAAGGGACACGAGATGGCCGGATTCGGCGGAGCCATAAAAAATCTCGCCATGGGCGGCGCCTCAGTGCGCGGTAAGCGTGCCCAGCATGCCACACATGTTGGGGTTGATAAAAATACCTGCATCGGCTGCGGCAAATGCGTCAAGATATGTCCGCAGAAGGCTCTTGCTTTGAGTGGTGGTAAATGTGAGATAAACACGAGCCGCTGTATAGGGTGTTTTGAATGCATCACGGTTTGCCCGACCAAGTCCGTCGACATGGATTGGGCAACAGAATTCGCGCCCTTTATAGAGCGGATGACGGAATATGCCTATGGAGTGGTCAAGGGACGGGAAAAACGCATCTGTTACATCAATTTCGCGCTGCACATCACACCGGACTGCGACTGCGCGTCCTGGAGCGATATGTACCTGACGCCGGATATAGGCATCCTGGCTTCACGCGATCCCGTGGCTCTGGATCAGGCCTGTTTTGACCTTGTCAAGGCCGCGCCCGCTCTTAACCCGGACAAGCCGGAAATGCGCCTCAAGATGAACTTTGACAAATTCGCGGAGCGCTGGCCCAAAACCCACGGAGAAATCCAGTTGAGTTACGGTGAGGAAATCGGCCTCGGCAGTCGGCAATACACCTTGGTCAAAGTATAACCCGCCACATGTGCGCGCCGCTTCGACGCGGCGCGGCGGAGGGGCCGTTTGTCGCCGCATTGCGTGACGCAATGCGCGGAAGGAATTTTTATGACTTCGATTTTTTCGCCTGTCAGCCTGGAACGGCGGGCGGATTATTATGCCTGTTGGGCACGGACACCAGTACATTCTCTGGACTATACCCTGGCCAACCTTTGGGGCTGGCAGGAATATTACGGCCTGGAATGGCGTTTTGATGCAGGACTTTGCTGGCTCAGGCAGACACGTCCCTTGCCCGTGTGCTGGGCGCCGCTGGGAGACTGGAATGCCTTTGACTGGCAGGCTATGGGCTGGGCGGAGTGGCAGGGCATGTTCACAGGTTCCGGCGTTGACGCGGGCGATGAGCTGGTTTTCCTGCGTGTCCCGGAGGAACTGGCCGGACTGTGGCGGCGGGCCATGCCTGAACGCCTGGATGTCGCGGAAGACCGCGGCCAGTGGGAATATCTCTACAACTGGGAGGAACTGGCCTTTCTGCCCGGCAATCGCTTCCACAGGAAGAAAAATCATTTTAATGCCTATATTAAGGCTTATGGCGAAGACTATCACAGGCTGGACGACAGCATGATTGAGGATGTGCTCGCCTTGCAGGACAACTGGTGCCAGTGGCATGAATGCGACGATTCTCCGTCGCTCAAGGCGGAAAATGAGGCCATCAACCGCGTGCTTTCACATTGGGATCACTTTCAGGGGCTTTGCGGCGGCGCGCTTTATGCCCAAGGGCAAATGGTGGCCTTCAGCGTTGGGGAGCGGTTGGACGGACAAAACCTTGGTGTGCATTATGAAAAGGGGTTGAACGGATTTCGTGGCGTTTATCAGGCGATGAATCGTTTTTTCGCCCAATATGCCGGCGCGGATTTCACGCTGATCAACCGGGCTCAGGATATGGATGAAGACGGCCTGCGTCAGGCGAAAATGTCCTATCTGCCGATGGATTTTTTGCGAAAATACAAAGTAAGACTGCGAAAGAGCAGCTAGGGAAATGCTGAATAATCCATGTATTTCTCTTTAGTTTTTCCAATGCGGCCAATTTTTTGTAAAAATGGCTATTTTGGATAAAATTCATGTACTATTCCTTACTTTTGCGCCCTTTTTTGGGAAAAAGGGCGCAAGTATCCCTAGGCAGGTCGTAAAGACCTGCCTGCACGAGCGCACATCAACAAATTTGCGCTGACAAAAAGGGTGTGCAGCCGATGGGTGTTCTTTGCCAAGCCGTGGTATACAGTCTTGGCAAAGCCAAAGTACCGCTTGATGATCAAAAAGGGGTGCTCCACCTTGCTGCGGACAGATGATTTGCGGCGCTCAATCTGTTTTTCCCAGTCGATATACCCCTCGGGCAATCGTTGAACACTTGTATAGCGACGATTGATTCGATACTCTTTTTGAGACAAATGCAGGGAGTTCAGCACCTCTTCGCGTTTTTCGATGCCGATGTAACCAGAATCGCCGTACACCACCTCGTCATCTTCACGGATAAGTTTGGAAACAACCACTATATCGTGGACATTGGCGGGTGTCGTCTCAAGACTGTGAACATAGCCACTGCCCGCGTCCACGCCCACATGGCATTTCATGCCAAAATACCATTCGTTGCCTTTCTTTGTCTGGTGCATCTCGGGGTCGCGTTCTTTCTTTTCGTTTTTTGTTGAACTGGGCGCATTGATGATGGTCGCATCCACTATGCTGCCTCCGCGCATCGTGTGGCCGCGTTCTGCAAGCGCCCTGACGATGGCATCAAAAAATACTTTGCCTATATTGTGCTTCTCCAACAAATGCCGGAACTTAAGCAAGGTCGTGGCATCTGGGACCTGCTCATCGAAAAAATTCACTCCCATAAAGGTACGCATGGCATAGCTGTCATAAATAGCGTCTTCAAGTCCATCGTCGGAAAGATTGAACCAGCATTGCAGCAGGTACATCCGCAACATTTTCTCAATGCCCATAGAAGGACGGCCACGTTCTCCATTCGGGTAATAGGGCTCAATATAGGCAACCCATTCACCCCAGGGAATGCTTTGATTCATTATGCGTAAAAATTTGTCGCGCTTCGTCGTGCGTTTGCGTCTTCCATATTCATGGGAAAGTCGAATTGGACGAGAAGGAAATCGCAAACTTTGAGGTCAGAAGAGGAGATTTGTTCTTCACCCGTACTGAGGTAGGTCGTCAAATTCGGACGCCATACTAAGCGGCAGAGCGTAGCCTTTTTTCCATGATCTCTTTTCTGATGAAAGCCGCCGGTGAAAGATAGCCAAGCGCAGCCTGGCGCCTTTGCCGATTATAAAAAACATCAATATATTCTGATATGTCAGCCATGGCTTCAGCCTGTGAGCCGTATTTTCTGTGATGGACCAATTCATTTTTCAACAGGCCCCAGA
>JAITGC010000013.1 GCA_031280915.1 Desulfovibrio sp.
CTGGATTGGAAATACATTTGCCGGGGTATGTGCCGTTTGCACGGAAACCGCACTGAAATAGCTTGAAATTCCCGCCTCTTTCCCGAATATTCCCGTAATTTTCCCGTTTTATTCCCGAAAAATTCCCGTTCGACGCTTGGTTGCGTTTTATGGTCCGTTGCGCGTCTCTTCTCTTTTTGACTTAGCGCCAAACTTAATTCAATATTTGACACAATGAGGGCATTATTTTACTCTTTACGCAACGAAAATGAAAATTTCAAATTCAGGCCAAAAAGGCTTGTTCTTTGCCCTGTTTGTGTAATTATTGAAATGAGACAATTAAAATGAAATATTACGAGCGTCTTGTGGATTTAGGCTGCTTCACGCGAGACAACGTGGAAGCAATGACCGGAAACCGCGAAACCGCCCATTCCATGATTGAGGCTTACAAAAAGAGGGGGTTGATTGAGAGCGTCCGGCGCGACTTGTTTGTGGCCATAAGTCTTGAAACGAAACAACCTGTCCCGAACCGCTACGCCATTGCTTCTCACGCTGCCCCAAGCGCGTATGTATCCCACCATTCGGCGTTTGAATATCATGGAGTTGCCAACCAGATTTATTACGAAGTCTACGCTTCTTCGGAATCGCGTTTCCGGACATTTGAGCACGGCGGCCTGATCTATCGCCATGTTATGTCTCCTTTTGATAAAGGGGTGGAAACCAAAAAAGACGGAACGCGCGTTACGGACAAGGAACGCACGGTTTTGGACGGAATCAGGGATTTTGAAAAAATCGGCGGGTTGGAGGAACTGCTGCGTTGCATAGGACTGTTCCCTTATCTTGAACCAGCCAAGCTGCTTGATTATTTAAGCGCCTATGACAATGCTTTCTTATATCAAAAAACAGGATACCTCCTTGAGCATTACAGAGAATCCCTTAAATTGCCTGAAGATTTTTTCGCCGCTTGCCGGGATAAAACCCCGAAAAGCAAACGCTATCTTTATAAAAAATTACAACGTGAAGGCCATAAGTACAATCAAACATGGTTGTTGTACGCCCCGGCTGACTTACTAGCTGTTGTCAGTAAAGGAATATCCCATAATGTATGAATACAGCGGAAAAGTGATAGGCACGCAAGCCGCGAAACTTGGTTTTATCCGCGACGCTTTTGAAAAGGTAAGCCGTCTTGTGGATGTGTTGGCGTTTTTAGAGGGCGATCCAATCTTATCAAAGTGCCTCGCGCTTAAAGGCGGCACGGCGATTAACCTTGCCATCCTCAATATGCCGCGTCTATCTGTGGATATAGATCTCGACTTCGCGGAAAATTTGTCCCTTGACGAAACTATGGCAAAACGAAATGTCGTAACTCAGACCATAGACCGTTTCATGGCAATGCAAAAATATAGCCTGAATGAATCACGATCCAAACAGTATCATGCGCTTGATTCATATGTGTACAAATATACCAATACGGCTGGAGTAAACGACAACATCAAAATAGAAATCAATTATTCTCTCCGTAGCCATATACTGCCGTTTGCCCATCTGCCTGTGGAAACTCTCGGCATCTTTTCGCCGGTCAGGGTTCTTTCACTTGATCCCATTGAAATTTTCGCCGCTAAAATCGTCGCATTGTTCTCACGAGCGGCGGCGCGTGATTTATACGATGTAAACAGCATGATTGAACGGCGACTGTTTGATGAAGCATCGGAGACGCTTCGCAAAAGCATTGTGTTTTATGCCGCCATCAGTGGAGCAAACGCGGCGACTGTCTTTGATTACAGCAAATTGGACATCCTGACGGAACGCGATATGAAAACACGGCTTGCCCCGATGCTTCGCAAAAAAGAAAAATTCAACCTTAACGAAGGACGGGAGAGAGTCAGGAAATATTTGTCCGCACTTCTTGCCGTAAACGATAGCGAAAAGCAATTTCTGACTTTATTCCAGGGTGGCGAGTACAGACCGGAGTTGCTCTTTGACGGCGAAATGCTTGAGCGTGTTCGGAATCATCCGATGGCCATCTGGAAAGTAAGGCAAAGCGAGCGCACGGCCAGAAACATGATAATTGACAGCAAGTAAGCGCAGTATCATTTTTTTGAGTAGTCACCGCATCCGCAAGCCCGCCGATTGAGCGACCTGCTCCACAGAGGGCGTCTGTTGGGGCAGAAGGTATTTTTCGAAATTCTCCACGATTGCCAAAGCCTCATCAGCCGAGCTTGCAGTGGCGGCGTGTTTTCTGCGCCCGTCCAGAATATAATTCTTTTCATATTCGGAGAGGACGGAGAAGGCTCCGCCCGCCATCGGCTCGACGCGGATGATAATCGCGCCGCCATCGCCGGTTTTGCGGGCTTTTCCTGTAACAGCGCAGGGAGCCGTCCCCGGCATAATGCGCGAAAAATCCGGCCTCCGCAAATTTTGTATCCGCCCTGTGCGTCTGATCAATGTTTGATGAAGGCACGAAGGCAAAGACAACGTGATTCAGAGCTTCCGAGCCGAAGCGTCGCCCGGCTCCGTTTTTGAGAGCCTGAGCGACAGCTTGCACCGCGTCTTGCCCGGAATCGCCGGTAGCTGGCGCGGCTTCTTGCGGCTGATTCCCCTGGACTTCAAGCAGTGCCTCTTTTTGGGTCACAAAATTGTACGCATAGTACGGAGTGCCGTTTTGCCGGGCAAACTCAAGGCTGTGCCGGGTTCCCCTGCTTTGGCCGTCCCAAAAGGCCACCACGAAATCACTGTTTTTCACAATGTCGGCATTGCGGATAATACCGGCGCTTTTCCCATGTTTTTCCCAATCGGGAAGAAATTCAAGATATTTTGCGCCGTGCTTTTGCGCGAAATCACGGGCAAGCGAATCAGCGCCCTTCGCGCCGCCGCTCATGATGGTCACATCCGGCGGGTTCGCGCTTTTTTCTTTCAACACGACCAGCACAACGGATTCCAGGGTTTGATAGTCATTGAAAGTTCTGGAACCGATGACGGCAATGTTCATGGCGGCTGGCGATCCTTCCCGTTCCACCACCGTTCCGCCGTCAGTGGGACACTCGCGGAGGGCATCTTGTTGCGAGGCAGCCGCCGTTCCCGGCGAAACGTCCAAAGAGGTTCTCGGCTCCCATTCCGACACATAGCCCGACTCGTTCTGCATCCGCTGCAATTCACGCATGACCGCGCCGTGATTTTCCCGCGTCAGGACCAGATCGTCCTTTTGCGGAAACTCCTGCCCCAAAGCGGCTTTGACCGTTTCCAGTTCCGCCAGTTCCAGCCTCGTATTGGCCTTGTATGTCTCAAACGCCTGCGCCAGCCCTTTTTCCAGAAAGTTGTCCATGCGCTGGAAGAAGCCGGATAAACTGAATTTTTCGTCAAAGGAGTACGTCAGGTTGTCCGGAGAAAATTCCTGTTCTCCCGCGCCCTTGAGTGTGAAGCGGAACCCATCGGCTTCCGTAGCCCGTAGATTACGGAGCATCGTAACCTCAAAGCCGCGATAGGAACCGATATGAGCCTTTTTGCTCTGCTCCCGCGTGACTGCCTTCACCCCATCACGCAAGGCATCCATGATTTTTCCCTTGTCCTTCTCGCCAAAAATCTTCCCATTGACCGTAAATTCCGGCACTATCCGCGCCTTGCCTTTTTCCGTGAAGGTGCGCGTATGGGCATCGCGCCGCCTGATGTTTTCAGCGTATGTAGCTTCCGCCTTGTCCAAACGCTCCTGAGCGGAACCGAGCCAGCGCAGACGATCTTTCAGCCGGTGTTGCGACCGCTGATGCTGGGAATGCAGGGCTTCCAGCTTGCGGAGATCGGAGGCCAGCCTGACCTGCATGAGAATCAGCGGATTGCCGGACGCGGCCGCCTTCATTTCAGCGGCATTGGCTGCTTCGGACTGCACATCGTCAATGACGCGCTGGAGTAAATCCCCCTTGCGGAACTGCTCAATCGCGGCTGCCTTGTACTCTATTACCTGCCACATCCTCGCATCGTAAGTCTGTTTTGTTGCATAATAATAGATACCTACGGAAAAATTCTCCGAATCGCGCTCATAGAATGCATTGCCCTGGCGAATAATGCGCCCGTTTCTCTGTTCCAGATCAGACGGACGCCAGGGCGCGTCAAGATGGTGCGCGGCCACAAGGCGCTTCTGGACATTCATGCCCGCGCCCATTTTGGAGGTGGAACCCATCAGAATCCTGACGCGCCCGGCCTGCATGTCGGAAAACAGCTTGGCCTTGCGTATGTCCGTATTGGCGTCGTGAATGAAGGCGATCTCGTCAGCCGGTATACCCTTGTCCATGAGTTTGCGCTTCATGTCGTCGTAAACGCTGAAACGGGTGAAAAGGGATACGGCATCGTCCATGAATTTTGCCGTAGTTGGATCTTCCCCGTCCTCGTCGCCTTCTTCCACAATGTAGGTATCGGAAGCGTCCACGTCCGGCCCGGCATCGTCTGTACCCGCAAAAATACCTGCCGCCTCTTTCGTTGCGAAGTCCAGAGCCGGTTCTGTTTCCACAGGGCGCTCCCCCGCCTTGAAGCCTCCCTTGGGCGTGGAGAGATCACAGAAAACAAGCTGAGTGCCTCTGTCGGCGGCGCTGTCCCGCCAAATGGAGTAAATACGCTCCACGGCGACATTGGCTTTGGAACCGGAATAATCATCCGCCTCCGGATCAATGAGCCTATAATCCAGACCGGCCTTGCGGGCGTCATTGGTAATCTTGAGCGGATTGTCCATACGTGGATCAAGCGGCAGATTTTCCATGCGATGGATGATGCTTTCCATGTAACCGGCCTGGCTTCCTGAACGCTCCACCACATGATTGTACGGCTTGCCGTCCAGAACCGGAGGCGTCAGGGGCCGCTGCCCGGCCTGCCGGGCATGTTCGTCCAGATCATTTTTGGTCACGACATCGGCGAAACTCCGATACATGGCCAGCAGTTCCGGCACGTTCTGGAAGCTGGCGAAACGGCTTTTCAGCTTGTAATTTACTCCCGTAGCATCAAGTTCCCAACCTGCGGTGATCTGCCCGAAGGTCGAGGCCCAGGCGTCAAAATGCTCAATGTTCTTGGCCCGCAGCTCGTCGTACTGGAGATACCGCTGGAGCGTGTAGACCTCCGCGATGGTGTTCGATATGGGCGTCCCGGTCATGAAGTACACGCCCCGTCCCTCGTTCTTTTGCTGGAGATAGCGGCACTTGATGAACAGGTCAAACGCCTTGGCCGATCCGGTAATGTTGCCAAGGCCAGCCACATTCATCGTCGTCGCGTAGGCGAGATTTTTGAACTCATGGCTTTCGTCGATGAACAGCCCGTCCACGCCGAGATCGCCGAAATCCACCGCCCTGTCCTTGGGGCCTGTTCCGGCCAGGAGCGCGTTGAAGCGATTTTCCATTTTTTCTTTCTGCTTTTCCAACTGCTTGATGGTGGCCCGGCTGCCCTGATTCTCCTTGGATTCGGCTATGGCGTTCACCACCAGATCAATCTGTTCCTGAAGAATCTCCTGTTGCGCCTCGTGCGGCATGTCGATTTTTCTGAAGCTGGAATGAGCCACAATCACAGCGTCCCAATCGTCGGTGGCCACGCGGGAGAAGAAGCGTTCCCGGTTCTGCTTGGTGAAATCTTCCTTGCCCGCCACAAGGATATTGGCGTCAGGATATAGCCGGAAAAATTCATCTTTCCATTGATACAGCAGGTGATTGGGCACCACGACCATCGGTTTCCGCAGAAAACCCATGCGTTTTGATTCCATGATCGTGGCCACGCAGGCCATCGTCTTGCCCGCGCCCACCACATGGTCAAAGAGCGCCGTGCCTTCCTGGATGCTCCGCCAGACCGCATCCTTCTGGTGCGGCCGGAGCGCGACCTCTGACGAAGCGTTGACCAGCACGACATGCGAACCGTCATACCTTGGCGGCACATGGGTGTTGAAGCGCTCGTTGTAGAGCTTTGCCAGCCGTTCCCTCCGTTCGTCATCCGTCCAGACCCAATCCAGAAACGCCTGCCTTATCTCGTCGGCCTTGGCCATTGCGGCGGCGGTCAGTTCCTGATCCACCACTTTGATCGGATTGCCTCGCTCGTCATTCTGGCCGCTGTCCTTTTCCACCTTGATCGGCCTGTTGGTCAGCAGGGATTCAAGATGAGGTAGGTCGTCAAATTCGGACGCCATACTAAGCGGCAGAGCGTAGCCTTTTTTCCATGATCTCTTTTCTGATGAAAGCCGCCGGTGAAAGATAGCCAAGCGTAGCCTGGCGCCTTTGCCGATTATAAAAAACATCAATATATTCTGATATGTCAGCCATGGCTTCAGCCTGTGAGCCGTATTTTCTGTGATGGACCAATTCATTTTTCAACAGGCCCCAGA
>JAITGC010000030.1 GCA_031280915.1 Desulfovibrio sp.
GTGGATACGCCCGAGGCTCAGCTCTCCCTCTGGGTGCAGGATCCTGCCGATGCGGGCAAGCTTGTCCGCATCACCGCCGGCCCCGGCGAAGAGCAGGAAATCGGCTATGACCACGGAACCCTGTTCATCAAGGCCGACGGCTCCTTCCGTTATGAGGACAACCCCGCCACCCCGGATGCGGACCGCAATATCCGCGTGGTGGTCTCCGACGGCAACAGCGCCACGGAAAGCGTCATCACCGTGGATCACGGAACCTCCGGCGGCCAGGCCCAGCTCGGGCAAGACTATTTTAGAATGTATGGTGTGGATCAAAGTCTGGTAAATTCCGACCGCATCGAGAACCTCAGCCCCAACCTGCTGGACAATGATACGGGCACCACAGGCGAAATCCTCAACGCCGGAACCTATTATCTGGATAACTACGTCATCGCCGCCGAGGGCGCGGCCGGCTATGCAGGCGCGCTCCTGGGAAGCGGCCTGGAGATCTGCCCCGACGCTTCCCTCAAGGGGGAGTTCTCCGACCGCTTTGAGGTCAGGCTCAACAATATCTCCGTGACCCTCCAGTCCAACGGCAAGGCCTCCATAGACGGCTCTTCCCATATGAACGTGTACGACAGGGAGACAGGGGCCTATTACTACTTTAGGGGGGGCACCGCCCACAGGGTGCTGGAGAAATTCCTCGGCGATACGGGGATGACCTTTGAGGAGGCGCGGGAGGCCCTGCAGGTGCATTTCACCTACCAGGCCGCGGCCGCGGACGGCGGCGGGCTGCTGGAGGGCGATCTTGTGCTGGATTATTTGTCTCCGTATTCCGATAACTCTGGGATGGGTTTTCCCTCTTCTAGTTCCACTTCGAACCGCACCTCGAACATAGGCATCTCCTCGACCTTTGACCATGTGACCGAACAGCAGGGCGATACGGGCCTGCTGAATGCGTCGAGCTGCAGCACTGCGCAGTTGCAGGTCTCCGATTCCAATGCAGACGATGTATCCATCCGCTTCGGAGGCTATGACGCCGCCGGCAATTCCGTCCCCGGCGCCGCCGGGCAGGAGTGGCACAAGCTTCGCGACATGATGGAGAGCGCCGACCCGGCGGACAGAATCATACACGGCATTCCCGTCTATGCCTGGATCAATGCGACAACCGGCGAAGTTGCGGTCGCCAAGGGCGCCGGGGCCGGCTGGGAGTGCGTGCAAGTGGGCGAAGTCACGTTTACTCAAACTCTTAGCCAGGGCGCAAACAGCATGGGCATAAACCCCGACGGCACGCCCATGACCTACCAGCCATATTCTCAGATACAGGGTACGTTCGACGTACGTTTTTTCACGGCGGAAGGAAGCGACGCCCTGAGGGCCTTTATGGAGGCCATGAAAAATCTCGGCGAAGCCGAAGCGCGAAACATGCTGTTCTTTTTTGCCCAGGCCAGGGACGAGCCCGGCAGCGGGATAACAGCTGTGTCAAGCAGCGGGACCAGCTACATCTCCATTACCGGTTCGGACGTATTGCTTGCGTCCTCCGCGGCGGAGCTGCAGGAAGAGGACGTGCTCGGCATGAGCGTCAGCGGCCTGCTGACGGGGCTGGGGAGCAACGCTTCCCATACCTTTGGCGGCAACCGCCACACGGCCGACGGCTGGGATGTCCAGGACACCGACCCCAGCGACCATGTGGCCGACAGCGGCTTCACCCTGCTGATGGACGGGCAGTACGGCTACCTGGCCTGGGACGAGGGCCAGGGGGATTACGTCTATCACCTCTACCAGGCCGGAGACGTCCGGGGCGGCGTCACCCTTTCACAGGCCGACGTGGACTCGTTGCGCGCCGAACTGACAGGGCTGGTCGCCGGCCAGAGCAAGACCGAGCAGTTTGCGGTCACCATGGCGGACAAGAACGGCGAAAAAACCACCGGCACCGTCCAGGTGGCCATCAGGGGGCAAGACACGGACTACAGCGATCTGGAGAACTGGACCCCGCCGCCGGGCTTTGTGACCGACGCGGTGGAGCACGGCGTCTTCGCCAACGACCTGGCCCCCATATTCCACGTTGACGACGCCTATGACGATCTCACCTACCGCCTGGCCGTGAACGGCGCAAACTATCCCACAGCGGCCCAGAGCGGCATGGAGAAGATTCTCATATCCGTGGTTCAGGACGGCGTGGGCTACGGCGACATTGTTTTCTTCCCCAAAACCGGCCAATACTACTTCCAGTCCAACGGCAAGCTGACCAACGGCCAGACGCTGGACATCGACATGCAGGCCTGGGTTGAGGTGAAAAACAGCCATTCCTCCGGCGTGATACCCGGCACGAGCACCCCCGGCTACGCCTCTCCGCAAATCGACGTTGACCTGACGGTGACCGGCGTCAATGACGCGCCCATCGTCATCACCGTGGCCTCCGTGCTGGAGGCCGGCGGCAGCAAAATCGGCGGCGTCACCTGGATGGACGCGGACAACGCCCTCAGCGACAGCGTCACGGTGGCCTTTACCCACGGCACGAACAGCGCCCAGAACATCTCCGACGGCTCCTACGACCGCCAGATACAGGGCGAGCACGGCGCCCTCAAGTGGGATACAGGCACCGGCGCCTGGGACTACGCGCTGGATGCCAACCTGGGCGGCAGCCACCGCGTCATTGACAGCTTCGGCGTTTCCGTCACCGATGACGGGCATCTGGGCGGAGACAACGCCACGGGCGCATCAAGGCTTGTGGTCTACGGCGTGGACGGCGAAAGCAAAACCGGCGCCGACGGCGACGACACGCTGACCGGCGTGGTGGGCAAGGCCAACATCTTCATCGGCGGCAAGGGCAATGACGTCATTGACCTGACCGGCACGGCCCACGAGAACATCCTGGTCTGGCAGGCCGGAGATCAGGGGAGCTCGGGTTCCCCCGCCTCGGACCGCATCCTGAACTTCAACAAGGACAGCGACGCCCTTGACCTGCGCGACATGCTGGCGGGCCTGGGCGGCGAGAGCGGCAAAACCGCTTCGGATCTTGTCAGCTTCCGCGTGGAGGGCGGGCACACCATCATCTCCATCGCCGACGCCGACGGCAACGTGGTTCAGGAGATCATCCTCGACAGCGTGGCCCTGACGGGCAACGGCACATATGAGGATCTGCTGGGCCAGACGCTGCTCATCAGCGATTCCGGCCAGGGCTTCCCCGGCGTTCAGGGCCTGTCCATGTTCATGGCCGAAATGTCGGAACAGGGCTTCGCGCCTCTGGCCACCAGGGCGGACGTCGGCGGGCTGCATGATCTCCCGGCGCCGGCAGCGGACAACGGGGAGGCCGACGGCTTCGGCCACAGCGTCCTTGAAGACCTCGGGCCTGGAGAGGCTGACGGCTTCGGCCACGCCGGCCTTGAAGACTTTGAGCTTGAAGACCTCGAGTCCCTGACTCCGCTCTTCGGCGCCCTGGATGAAGTCGTCGCGGACGGCCCCAGCTACGGGGCGGAGGCGCTTCCGGAACCGGGCGCGCTGTACGGCGAGGGCGGCAAACCGGTGATCTTTACCGCCGACGCCCTGGAACAACTGATAGATCTCACCGGCGAGGAAGCCAGCGTGGTCGTCTGGGAGCAGGGCGCGTCCGGCGACGTGGTCACCATACGCGGCTTTGGCCTGGACGACGCCCTTGACCTGCGCTCCATCGCCGACCCCGAGCACAACATAAGCTGGATGGTGGAAAACAACGACCTCCGCATCGACGTCACGGATCAGAACGGGGCGCAACAGTCCATCGTGCTGGAAAACGCCGCCGGCTTCGCCGGAGACATCAGCGGCAACCTTGATGACCTCATCGCCATGCACGTCCAGATACTCACCACCGCCGGGGCCTGACCGGCGGGGGTAATGGGGCGGCCCCCGCCGGGGGCCGCCTGACAGTTCAGGACGTACAGGCCGAAAAGTTTGTCCGGCGCGAAAGCGCGCCGGACAATTGCCGCCGCCCGGGCCGCACCGGGCGGCGGCGTCCCGCCCGAAGCGCCCGCGTTTTTCTTTCCGAAACGCGGGCGCTTTCCCTATGTTACGCGCTCAGGCCGTCAGCGGCGCTGCATTCATAACCTCGCAAATAAGCAGGTCACGTTTTGCATGTCGCGCCGAGGGTGGAATTTATGGAACCTGAAAATTTTAAAGCGCAACGGAAGAGGTCGCCGGATTGTTCGTGTGCGCGGCTTCCGGCCTGACCGTCAAAGGGACGCCCAGCGCCCTGGTGATTCTCAGGATGGTGTCAAAGCGCGGCTTCGCGCCGGCGGAAAGCGTTTTATACAGGCTCTCCCGGCCAAGGCCGGAATCCTTGGCAAGCTGTGTGATGCCGCGAGCTTTGGCGACATCGCGCAACGCGCGCAGAAAAAGATCGGTTCCGCCCTCTTCCATTGCCGCGCAAAGATACTCGGCCATCATTTCCTCGCTGTCGAGATAGTCAACCACGTCAAATTTACTCGTCTTCATCTGGTGTCTCCTCTATCATGCGCCGCAATTTTTTGGCGCGTTCTATATCTCTTCGCTGCGAACGCTTGTCGCCGCCGGCCAGCAACCAGTATGTCGTGCCTTCCCGCCGCCAGAAATACAGGCGGTAGCCCGGCCCGAAATACAGACGCATTTCCGAAATCCCTTCCCCGACAGACTCGCAATCGCCGAAATTACCTTCTTCCGCCAGTACGATCCGGGCGGCTATACGCGCCCTGGCCTTGATGTCTCTAAGATTGGTCAGCCAATCGTTGAAGATTTCCGTTTTGTGGAATGTGTTCATGTGATTGATAGTATCTAATCAGATACAATTTGTCAAGAAATTTTTTCATTTTGTATGAGTTACCGGCGAGGAAGCCAGCGTGGTCGTATGGGAGCAGAGCGCGCCCGGCGTCGTGGTCATCATACGCGGCTTTGGCCTGGACGACGCCCTTGACCTGCGCTCCATCGCCGACCCTGAACACAACATAAGCTGGATGGTGGAAAACAACGACCTCCGCATCGACGTCATGGATCAGAACGGGGCGCAACAGTCCATCGTACTGGAAAACGCCGCCGGCTTCGCCGGAGACATCAGCGGCAACCTTGATGACCTCATCGCCATGCACGTCCAGATACTCACCACCGCCGCGGCCTGACCGGCGGGGAGGGGCGGCCCCCGCCGGGGGCCGCCTGACAGTTCAGGGCTTCAAGCCTTCAGGACGTACAGGCCGAAAAGTTTGTCCGGCGCGAAAGCGCGCCGGACAATTGCCGCCGCCCGGGCCGCACCGGGCGGCGGCGTCCCGCTCGAAGCGCCCGCGTTTTTCTTTCCGAAATGCGGGCGCTTTTCTGTTACAGCATCTTGCGCCTTCAGGCCGTCAGGCGGCGCGAAGCTGGGGCGCATGGCCCTCGGAGAGGCATGGAGCAAGCCGTTCTTGACTTGACCCGCGAAGGTGCTACTATTCAACATGAATAGCAAACAGCGGAAAACGTGGGAGGCAATTTTTTCCAAGCCGACCCCCAAAAATATATCATGGAGCGATGTAGAGTCACTATTCAAAGGGCTTGGCTTCATGGTAATAGAGGGTGATGGTTCAAAGGTATCCTTTGAAAGAAACGCCGTATCTGTGTCTTTCCATCGTCCGCATCCACAAAAAGAAGCAAGGCCGTACCAGATAGAAGCCGCTCGCCTTTTTCTTTGCGAAATAGGAGAAAAGCCATGACAGATAATAACACCATGCAGTATAAGGACTATACCGCACTTATAGAGTTCAGCGGCGAAGATGGTTGCCTGATCGGCAAAGTTCTTGGTATCCGTGACATGATCGTTTTTGACGGAAATACTGTTGATGAAATCCGTAAAAACTTTCACGATATGATTGATCATTATATTGCGGCTTGCTCCAAAGCGGGAAGAGAGCCGAATAACCCTGTTTCTGAAGTTATGATACCCGTTTCTCCGTCCCTGTATGCAAAAATAGCCAAGAAAGCGGAATATGACGGCGTTCCGGTGCATACCGTGATGGAGACAGCTTTGCAGAGATTTGTGCAACACGCCTGGGAGTAACGAACCGCCCTGGCCCCGCTTCATCACGCCGCCGCGCGCGGCTCCAAAAAGCCGGCCGGTCGCGCGGGATATGCCGGAATACAGCCGTTGCCGCGAGGGACAAGCATGCGTATCGGTACCCTGATTGCCGAAACCGACAAACCGTTTTTTTCCCTGGAATTTTTTCCGCCGTCGGACGAAGCCCAACGGGCGGCGTTTTTCAATACTGTGGAGCGGTTGCGGGCGCTTTCTCCGTTGTTTGTCTCGGTGACATACGGCGCCGGGGGCAGCCGCCGGCGCAATACCCTGGCCATCGCCGGAGAGCTTGCCGCGCGCGGCCTGGTCTGTATGCCGCATTTGACCTGCGTGGGGGCCGAATTCGGCGATGTGGGGCATTTTCTGCGAGAACTGCGCGCCGTCGGCGTGGACAATGTGCTGGCCCTGCGCGGCGATCAGCCGGCCGGGCAAAATTGTCTCCCCGAGGGGGATTTCAAATACGCCGGCGATCTTGTGTCCTTTATCCGCTCCCGTGATCCGGATATGGGCATCGGCGTTGCCGCCTATCCCGCGCCGCATCCGGAATCCCGCACCTTTGCCGAGGATCGCGGGTATACGGCCCGAAAGATTCTGGCCGGCGCGGATTTCGTTATAACGCAGCTTTTTTTCGACGTGCGCGAGTACGAGAATCTTGTTTCCGGCCTGCGCGCCCAAGGTGTGGCCGCGCCCATTGTGCCCGGTATTCTGCCAATCCAGAGTTTTGACTCCCTGCGGAGGGTGCTTGCCCTGTGCGGGGCGAATATTCCGGGCAAGCTGTATCTGAGTTTGGAAGAAGCCGGGCAAAAGGGGGGCGAGGAGGCGTTGCGCGAGGCCGGCCTCAATTTCGCCGCGCGGCAGATCCGCGATTTGCTGGACATGGGCGCGCCGGGCATTCACCTGTACACACTCAACAAGAGCGATATGTGCCTGCGCATTGCCGCGGAGACGAAAGCGGGGATGGGGCGCCCATGAATCTGTACCTGGACTGCACATGCGGCATCAGCGGCGACATGACATTGGCCGCGCTGAGTCATTTGGGGGCGGACCTGGCCCGTTTCGAAAAAATTCTGGCCGAAGCCGGCATCGGGTGCCGCATCGAAAGTTGGGAGGAAACCCGCGCCGGCGGCCCCGGCCGCCGGGTGGAAGTCTCCTGGGAAGAGGAGCAGCCGCTTCGCCATCCCGCCGACATCGCGGCTGTTTTTCAGCGTCTGGCTTTGAGTCCCGTTGCGCGGGAACGCGCCCTGGCTGTACTTGACGCCCTGACGCTGGCGGAGGCGCACGCGCATCAGATACCGCCGGAAAAGGTGCATTTTCATGAAATCGGCGCTGTTGACACCCTTGTTGACATCGCCGGAGTGTGCTGGGCACTGGACGAACTGCGGGTGGAGAACATCACGGCCTCGTCTCTGCCCTGGTTTTCCGGCACGGTGGAGTGCGCGCACGGCCTTATCCCTCTCCCGGCTCCGGCCACAGCCTTTTTGATGCGCGGCAAACCCGTCTTCCCCACGCGGGAACGCGGGGAACTGGTTACGCCCACAGGGGCGGCTCTTGTGCATGTCCTGGCCTCGTCTTTTGTTGAAGGCCCCTCAGGCCACGTTCACGCGCTGGGCACAGGGTACGGTTCCCGGCCCGCGCCGGCGGGGTTGCGCCTCTGGCGGACGCGGCCCGCGGCGGAACCTGCGTCCCATGCGCGAGGGGGTTTTGAGCTTGTGTGCCAATTGGAGACGCATCTGGACCATCTGACCGGCGAGGAAACAGGCACAGCCCTGACGGCGCTGGCAGGTCTGGACGAAATTCTGGATGTGCTCTGGCTGCCCGGTATCGGCAAGAAAAATCGCCCGGCAGGGCTGTTGCGTGTTTTATGCCGCCCGGAGAACGAGGATGCCGTCATTGGCGCCATGCTGCGTCATACCCACAGCCTTGGCTTGCGGCGGCAATGCCTGGAGCGTTTTGTGCTGCCCCGGCGGGCCGCTGCCCTTGAGCATGGGGGCGAGCCGCTGGCCGCCAAAGCCTATACCCTTGAGGGGCGGGAATACATACGGGCCGAGGCCGACGCCGTGGGCCAATGGGCCGCGGGCCGCGGCCTGGGCGCTCCGGCCCTGCGCTTTGACGCCGGCGGCGATGAATGACGGTTTTCAGAGCAATTTCAAAGTGAAATTGCTCTGAGCGTAAAATGCTCCATTGCACGGGGAGGGGAATTGTCGTGACCAGATTCGCCATTGTTTTTCTTGCCTTGAGCCTTGCCGCGGCTCAGGGGTGCGCCGAACTCGGCATCCGTAATCCTTTTCCCGATGATCCCCTTACCGGCGGTTCCGAAGCCGCCACAAGCAGGCTGCTGGACATTCCCCTGCCTCCCGGCCTGGAGCGTTATTCCACCCACGGCTATCAGACTTACGGCGCCTACGGCGGACGCGAGGGCCTTGAGATTCTGCGCGGCAATATTGACATGACCAGGATCGCCCAAAGCCTTCATGCCTCTCTCGCCGCCCAGGGCTGGCAACTGCGTCTCTTCCTGCGCAAGGGCGACAAAAGCTCGCACATCTATGAGCGGGGCGGCGCTCTGGCTTTACTGCATTTCCGGCGTCAGACCCTCATGACCGTCCTGGAAATCTGGACGGGCGGCCGCCTGCCGGACGGCTCCATGCCAAGCTTCGCCGACGGGCGTGACGGCCAGGCCCCGCCGGAGAGCGGCGGCGCGCATGTTCCGCTTCCCGGCACTGTGGAACAGTGGGGGGAGACTTCCGGCGGTTCGGCGGGCGGCCTGCGGGAGCGCGCCCTGTGAGTTTCGGCATTTTTGCCGGCAGCACACGTTTCACCGGGCGGCATCTGCACTTGGGCGTCTGCGGCTCGGCCGCCTGTTTCAAGGCGGCGGAACTGCTCCGGGGCTGGCGCGGGACAGGCATACGCGTTTCGGCGACCCTCACCGGCGCGGCGCGGCGTTTTGTGACGCCGCTGCTTTTTGAATCCCTGGGGGCCGCGCCGGTGTATGGAGACATGTTTGCTCCGGGAGAGGATGTTTTCGCGCATCTGGAGCCGGGCAGCCGGGCGGAGGTCTTTGTGGTGGCCCCGGCTTCGGCTGATGCTCTGGCGCGTCTTGCGGGCGGCGCGGCCTCGGATATGCTTTCCGCCCAGGCATTGGCCTTTGCCGGGCCCCTTGTCCTGGCCCCGGCCATGAATCCGCGCATGTGGGCCAACAAAGCCACCCAGGCCAATGCGGCCGTGCTGCTGGAGCGCGGAGCGGCGCTGGTGGGGCCGGATTTCGGAAATGTGGCCTGCGGGGATCAGGGGCGGGGACGCCTGGCCCCCCTGGAGGAGATTTTTCTGGCCGCCCTGCGCGCCCTGGCGCCGCAAGATATGGCGGGCCTTCAAGTGCTGGTGACCTTGGGGCCGACCCGTGAGCCGTGGGACGGCATGCGTTTCTGGTCAAATCCGTCCAGCGGGCGGATGGGGGCGGCGCTGGCCGTCGGCGCCTGGCTGCGCGGCGCGCGGGTGACGGCCGTCTGCGGGCCTGTGGATTCGGGGCTTCTGCCGGGGGGCGTGACAAGATGTGATGTCAGCCGCGCGCGGGAGATGTTTGAGGCCGCGCGGGATCTTTGGCCGCAAATGGATATGGGCATGTTCACGGCGGCAGTGGCGGATTTTTCCCCGGTGGAGGTGGGGCCGGAGAAATTCAAGAAATCCGGCGCTCCCGATGGCTTGAGCATTGCATTCAGGCCCAATCCGGATATTCTGGCCACATTGGCCGCTGAACGCCGGCCAGGGCAGAAAGTGCTGGCTTTCGCCGCGGAAAGCGAGCGGGATATGCGGCATCTGCTCGCCCTTGCCAGAGAAAAGCGGGCGAACAAAAATGCGGATGTCCTGGCCGCCAACCACATTGACAGAGAAGGCGGCGCTTTTGGCTCGTCCGTCAACAGCCTGGCTGTGGCCGATGCCTGCGGACGCGAGGAGATATGGCCCGAGCGGGGCAAGGCGGATGCGGCCTGGGATTTATGCTCATGGCTTTTGACGATCTGAGCGGCCACAGCGTCCTCTGGCCCGGCCTCAAATGGCTTCTTCTGCCGAAAACCCCGGCCAGGCCCTGGTTTGCCCCTTCAACGTCCCGGCCTGAACCGCCTCTCACCCCGGCCGGGCGGAAAACGGCCGGCGGTGCGGAAGAAAAGGAGAAAAGCCGGCAGCGGCCTGAGCCTTCGGCCGGCTGGCGGCCTGTTTCCCAGAATCTCTGGCCTCCTCCCTGGCGAGAGCGTCTCGCGGCAACGCGGAGTGGGCAAATTGTCTGGACATACTGGGAACTGGGGAGAGATATATGCGTGGCCCCCGATACCGGGCGTCGTGAGTTTTTTCGGCGTTTGCTGGCGGATCTCGCCCATCCGCCGGGCACACATACCTTTTTTCCGGCCTGCCTGCCGGGAAGCGCCGTTGACAATGACCGGCCGGTTTTTGCGGCTGATCCGGAAATATTCTGGTCCGCCTTGCGGCGGCTTGGAGGGCGCGCGCTGCTGGTCTTGGGAGAAGAGGCCGCCCGGGCGCTTGCGCTGGAAGATATGTCCCTTTGGACCATGACGCGGCAAAGGGGCCTCATCGTGTGGCGGCTGCCCGAAACTGACGCGGTTGTTGGCGATGAAAATCTTTATTCCGTCCTGCTTGAATTTTTGCGCGCCGGCCTGCGCGATATGACGCGAGGGGACTCGCGGCCGGTGTAAGGTCGGGAGCGCATGGGAGGAGCAATGTCGCGCGCGCGCCTGGCCAAAAAGATGATTGCGGAACTGCTTGCAAGCCCCGCATGGCGGGAACGGGCGGATGAGATAATCGCCATGGGCCTTGCCGGCGTCAACGCGCTTTTTTCTTTTTTGCCGAAAGACGCGTTGACAAAACACAGCGCCGCCCTGTGCATGGGCCGCGCGGTGGCCGCCCTTGCCCAAGGCGAGCCGGAGGCCGCCCGGAATATCGTCCGCCGTCTCATGTGGCACATGAATGAGGACTCCGGCAATATCGGCTGGGGCATCCCCGAAGCCTTCGGCGAAATTCTGGCGGCCAGCGAAGTTTTGGCGGAGCAATACGGCAATATTCTGATTTCCTACATCATGCGACTTCCCGGAGCGGACAATTACTGCGACAACGCCCTCTTGCGGCGTTCGTGCTATTGGGCCGTCGGCCGTCTTGCGGAGGCGCGTCCGGGCCTTGCGCACAAGGCCCGGCCCTGGCTGGCCCGTGGCCTGGAAGACGAGGACGTCGTCTGCCGGGGCATGGCCGCCTGGGCCCTGGCGCGCCTCAAGCCCGACATAATGCTCATGCCGGCCTTGCGCCGTCTGGCCGAAGCCGGCCATCCGGAACCCTGCGTGCTCTTTGACGGTGAAAACGTCTTTGAGAGAAGCGTCAACGCTTTGGCGCGCGAGGCTTTTGAGAAGATACAGGATTCTTCGTTGTAAGCTTGCGGGAAATTCGGCCGCATTCCTGCTGGAAAATGGCCGCAAACCGCGTCAGGCAAGCATTTCAAAGTGAAAATGCTCTATGCTGACGGGGCGCCGGCAATCCTCTGAAGGGCCTTGAAGAGTTCGGCCAATTCCACAGGCTTGGTGATGTAGCCGTTCATCCCGGCTTTGTAGCCCTCTTCCTTTTCATCGGCCATGGCATTGGCCGTAACGGCGATGATGGGCAGTTCCGCCAGGGGAATAAAGGAACGGATGAGCCTCGTGGCCTCAAGGCCCCCCATGACAGGCATCTGCATATCCATGAGCACTATATCCGCCTTGCGTTCACGCAACGTTTTCACCGCTTCCTCACCGTTTTCCGCCATGAGGATGGTTGCGCCCGTGGGCTGCAACAGTTCTTCCATGATAAGGCGGTTGATGTCGTTGTCTTCGGCGACAAGGATGATTTTTCCCGTCAAATCCAGCGTTTTGAAATCCGTTTCGGCGTCCGTCGTGTCCACTGTCGTTTCGTCGCTCAGTTGAAGACGGATGGAAAAGTCGAAGGTTGAGCCCTTGCCCGGCTCGCTGCGCACGGTGAACTGCCCGCCGAACAATTCCACGATTTTCCGGCAGATGGAAAGCCCGAGTCCCGTGCCGCCGAATTTGCGGCTGATGGATGCGTCGGCCTGGGTGAAGGGTTGAAAAAGCTTGCGCGCCGTTTCGTCATTCATGCCGATGCCGCTGTCTTCAACGGCCACATGCATGACGACGAAATTTTCCTCGTCCGGCTCGCCTTCCGCATAGCAGAAAAGGCGAATTCCTCCCTTGCCGGTAAATTTTATGGCGTTGCTCATAAGATTGTTGACGACCTGCCCAACGCGCATCTGGTCGCCGATGAACACGCACGGCGCGTCTTCCTTGTACTCCAGAGAGAGGGTCAAGTTTTTGTCCGCGGCGGTCTGCTGATGGATAGCCGCGATGTCCTGCAAGGTCTGGCGCAGATCGAACACGGCGTGTTCAAGCACAAGCTGACCAGCCTCCACCTTGGAGAGATCCAGAATATCATTGAGCAGGCCGAGCAAGGTGCGGGCGGCCATGTTTATTTTTCCCAACCGGTCTCTCTGCTCGGAGGTAAGCGAGATGTCGCCCAAAGCCAGATACAGCATGCCGATGATGGCGTTGAGGGGAGTACGGATTTCATGGCTCATATTGGCCAGAAAATTGCCCTTGGCCTTGCTTGCCTGCTGGGAGGCGGCGAGCATGTCCCGCAAGGACAGCACAAGGCGTTGCAAGGCGCTGTGCAATATGCCGAGTTCGTCATGTCTGCGCGTATTGTCGAGTTTTTGTTCCAGATTGCCTTCAGAAATGGTTTTTGCATAGTTGATAAGCACAAAAAGGGACTTCAGAATGCCGTTAACATCCCGAATAACGAAAAAAAGAACCAGCGCAAGACAGATAAAACCGATGCAGAATACCGTATAACCGACGCGGTACGCCGGCGCGTAAACTTCCGCCTTGGGGCCGCTTGCCATAATGACCCATCTGGTTATGGGCTCCAGTCTGGCAAAGCCCACGTACTTTTCTCCGTCCAGGTCATAGGTGATTATCTCGCCGTTTACTCCGGCGGTATAAAGGGTTGTGTACAAATCAGGCCGGGCGGCGTTTTTGTTGCCCATAATCAGGGGGGCCTTGTGGCTTACGAAAATACCGGAGGAGTTCAGTACGGATGTCGTCACCAATGCTCCGGCCTCGTCCCCGTCGTCGGAAACAGGCGGAAAGGCCCCGGAAATGGCGAGAACGCCGACGATGCTGCCGTCCACGCTTATGGGCCCGGCGACTATTGCGCTCAGTTGTTTGGTCACCTTTCCTATGGACGGCTCGTGAAGAGTGACGATGCCGTCCAGCGCATCCTCAATATAGGTCTCATTGGCGTAGGATTTTCTCAAATTCGCGGGATTGGTGGACACAATGCAGGTTTTTTGAGCGTCAACAACGAATATGTCCCGATAATGCTCATTGCCCTGTGCCAGGGCGACAAGCCATGCCTGAACGTCTTCAATATTTCGGCCTTTGCCCTTGCCCGAGAGGACGCTGGCCAGATGCTGGTCGCTCGCTATATTCTGAAGAGATGTATTCAAAGAGCGGAAAAGCAGAGTTATGGCCGATGAAGCCTGGGATGCTTTCGCCCGGGTGATGTCGAAGAGGGCCGTCTCAACGGCCTGTACTGCTGAGGTATAGGTATACCAGCCCAAAAAGAGCGTTAACAGCGTTACCCCCAAGACAAAGGGGACAATGAGCGTCGTCCTGATGCCGTACATTTTTGACTGCTGTCAGAAAGCTGGCCGTAACCAATCAACCCGGCGGCGTTTCCCATGAACATGTTTCATTTTTTGTTTTTGCCCTGCAGAAGTTCATTCCAGAATTTCGCCGCCCCCGGATGTGTCTCCAACCCCTCCGGCATGGCCGTTTTCGGGGAAAGGGCGTCGAAATCCTTAACAAGTTTGGAAACCATGCCGCGGTTGCCCCACAGGCTTTCGGCAATCTGGTAGGCAAGGCTGTCGGGCAGAGATTTGGAGATAATAAGTGTGGTGTAATCGCCCAGCGTCATCACCGGCGTTGTGATGCCTTTGTAGTCGCCTGGCTGGATAGTGTGCGTCCCTGTCCTGAACTTGTCGTGCAGCGTCTTGAGCGTCTTTTGCTCCACCGACAGGATGGCGACTTCCGTCACATTTTCCATGGCGTGGATAAGCGGCACCGTGGTGCCCGCCGTATAGGCAAAGCAGTCCAGGTTGCCCTCCGTGAAATCGTCCGCCATTTCCGAGTAGTTGTTGAAAGCGATGTTCCAGCCCTGCAGCCTCAGTTTGTCATAGTCGGTGCCGTAGCCGTATTTCAGCAACATGGACACAATGAACTCGGAGGCGGTGCCGGGTTTCAGCGTGGCGAAGCGAAGGGGCATTTTTTTGTCCAACAGGCTCCCCACACTTGTTATGTTGTGCTTGACGGCAAAATCCTTGCGGATGAGAAAATAAAGCACCTGCGGATAAACGGAGGCCAGCAGGGCAACATTGTCTGTTTTCAGGCTTTTGTATTCCGCTTCGCCCGACTGGCCGGCTCCCAGAAAACAGGCCAGGGTAAAGGCGATATCGGCGTTTTTTTTGTCGATGGCCTGAATGTTCGTCAAGCCGCCGCCGCTACGGCTGGAGACGGGTATAATTTGCGAGAGCGCCGAGGCCAGAGGCTCCCCCATGGTGTGCCATTGTCCGCCGACGGGGCCTGTCAAAATACGCAGATGTTTGTGTGTGGGGGCCGCCGCATCGGCGCACAGGGCCGGATTTGTCCAGACAAAAAAAGAAAGAAGAACCAGGACGCCGGAGAGAATGCGGCGGCAATTTTTCATGATGTCCCCCTTGTCCGGCATAATTCTTGCGGACGGCGCGGCCGGTTGGCAAAATCCTCTGAAATCGGAACAGGAAATCGCACAGACGTTGCGGGTACTATCCCAAAATCTTTATAGAGCAAATTATAGCATTTTCACTTAACATGCAACGATCTTGCAGGGCATATTTGTTTTCCGTCATCCACTGTGAGCGATTTTTTCGGCGGGGCCTTTCCTCATCCGCCGATGCTTGTCATGCGGCGCTCGGCCACGGCACGCGCATGAATGCGCCTTCTGAGGATATCCGCGCCTATCGGCTTCAGGGCGCAGATGCGGCGCAAGGCATCCAGAATGCGCTGATCTGTGATGCCCCTGGCCCGCAACAGGCCCCGCATATTATACTCTTTGTCGGCAAAAAGGCAGGTGCGCGCGTGTCCATCGCTTGTCAGGCGCAGACGGTTGCAGGCGCGGCAGAAATGGTCCGTCATGGAGGTGATGAAGCCTATTCTGCCCTTGCCGCCGGCAAGAGCATACATCCGCGCCGGTCCGGCGTTGAGCGGATTTTCCGCAATGGGCGTCAGGCGCGCGCGGCGGGAGACTTCCTCCCGTATCTCCTCGGCCGGCCAGAAATTTTCCATGCCCCACATCGTGCCGCTGCCCATGGGCATGAATTCGATAAAGCGCAGATCAACGGGCAGTGTTTTGGCCGCGTGGACAAAGTTGTCCACCTGGGTGTCATTGAAGCCGCGCATGGCGACCACATTGATTTTGACCCTCAGCCCGGCAGCGAGCAGTTTGTCCAGGGATGCGAGAACAGACGGCAGCATGTTCCGCCCGGTGATGGCTGCGAAGCCGTTGCTGTCAAAGCTGTCCAGAGAGAGATTGACGGCCCTGACTCCCAGGCGCGTCAGCAACGGAACGTGAGGTTCAAGCAGGGTTCCGTTGGTGGTGAGGCGCAAGTCCAGGGAGGGCCAGCGTTTGCGCAGCATGACGAGAAAGTCCGTACAGCCTTTGCGAACAAAGGGTTCTCCTCCGGTTATGCGCACCTTGTTGATGCCCAGCCTCGTGGCAATGCCGACAAAACGCAGCATTTCCTCATAACGCAGGATATCCGAATGCGGGATGGAATGCACGGGTTTGCCGTTGCGACAGTAAAGGCAAAGCAGATTGCAACGATCCGTGATTGAAAGGCGCAGGTAGCGTACAACGCGGCTGTGCGCGTCCGTCAGCGCGGGAAGGGCTGCCTCATGCATTGGGGCCATACTTTACCATTTGCGGCGGAAGAAAGACATATGAAGAAAAAGGAGAGTTGCCAAGAATGAAAAATGGATTTACATAGTGGGCCATGAGAAACCTGAACCTCTGTTTTGGGATTTTTTTTGCCGGTCTTGCATGGCTGCCGCAAGCGACGCCCGCCTGGGACGGGTTTGACGCGGCCACTGCGGGCCTGGTTGAAATCATCCCCGACAGCCTGCCTTCGCGCGGCGACACCGTGGATGTGCGAAATTATGACAGCGATACAACGCAAACCTGCCTTGTGGAAAACGTGACGCAGAACAGCCGGACGGTGGAGGTTCTGGTACGCTGGCCCGATGGGGGAACAAGGATGCTCATTATGGAAGGGCGTTGACATTCCGGGGCTGAAAACCGCCCTGCGGAGGCCGCGAAAGGCGTTTGCCGCGTTATTCGCCTACTCATGGGTATTTTTTTCATAGCCCGGCAGTACCATGGAAAGGGTCTCCCCCCCGCCGCAGGTTTTTGGGCAGTCAGACTGCAAATGGCAAATTTCGCAGCCGCCCCGGTATGGGTACAGCGTTACCAGCGCATAGCGGCGGGACAGCATGGCGGAGTGCTGCTTGTAGGGAACTCCCAGTTGAGCGAGGGCGTTGCGGAGGGCGTCGGTGGGGCGCGGAGAGGGTGCGCAACGGGCGGCCTCCACTTCCGGCAGCAGTTCCTGTACGGCGCTCATGCACATGAACTGGGCAAGGGTATTGACAAGCCAGCCTTCAGAGGGGGATGACGCCCAACTCTCGTCCACTTGGGCTTCAACGGATTCCGGCAGCCAGACAGCCAGCCAGGAGATCTTCCCTCCGTTTATTTCGTGGATTTGCAAGAGCGGCAGCCACTGCTCCCAAAGCCCGGCCAGACGTTCAGCCACAGCGCCGCCAAGGCGCGATTCCCGGCTCAGGGCCATATAGGCTTCCATGTCGAAATACGGCTGTATCTGGTGTTTTGTTGCCAAGATCGCTTCCGTGCCCACAGCGTCTCCTTTGCGCCGGTACGCTCAGACCGGGTGTTTCCGGGGGGATGCCGGACTACAAGTTATCTCATAATCAACCTGTCGGTTGATTATGAGATGGCTTCCAATGTATTTCGGTATTGTAACCAAGGCCCGTTTTCCGTCAAGGCGGCCGAGAGCGGAAAAACAGTCTTTACTTGAATTCTCCTCTTTTTTAAAATATTTTGGAACGTCGCGCCGGAAAAAATTTTGACTGTGCGGAATATCATTCTCCGGCCTTGCGCAAGGATGTTTTTCATGAGCAGAATACCTTCAAAAATACGATACAGTTTCAGTGTGGATCCAAAAGCGCGTCTTCAGACAGCGCATGGCGTCTGGGGCGGAGTCAATGCCCAGGGAGAGATCGAAATAAATTTTTACTGCGAAAGCGACGCTCTGCCGTCCTTTGTCGAGCAGATTGTGGACCCGGACGGCTCTCTGGGGCATGAATTCGTGCCGGAAGGTGAGGAGCGGAGAGAGGTAGTGCGTCACATTCATTCGCGCGTGCTGCTCAATTACAATATGGCGCGCGGGCTTCTGGAATGGCTGGAAGAGCAGGTGAACATTCTGGAGGAGGAAAATTCCGACACCATATATGGCGGCCAGGATTCCGGCGTCACGCAATAAGCGGCGGTGGGATCACCCTTTCGCTGCGGGACGGCGCGGAAAATTACAGGCACTTTTCTATGCTCCATAAAAGTTTTCATATTGTCACCTTTGGCTGCCAGATGAACGCCAATGATTCCCGCTGGCTGGCGCTCAGTCTTGAGGCGCGCGGCTTTGCGCGCGCGGAGGCGGTTGAGGCGCAGGTGGTGGTGATCAACACCTGCTCCGTGCGCGAAAAGCCTGAACAGAAGGTGATCGCCGCTTTGAACGACGTGCGGCGGCTCACGAGGGCCAACCCCGATGTGCTGGTAGTGGTTGCGGGTTGTGTGGCCCAGCAGTTGGGTGAGGCGTTGTTTTCCGCCGGGGATCAGGTGCGTCTGCTGATCGGCAGTGACGGCCTCGCCCACGCGCCGGAGGCCATCGAGCGCCTGCTGGCCGAGCCGGAACTGAAACTTGCTCTGCTGGATTTCGTCGATTCCTGCGAAGAACGCGCGCCGGTGAGCGGCGCGTCCGGCCCTGTCGCCCAAGTGAACATCATGCAGGGCTGCGACAATTTTTGCGCGTACTGCATTGTACCCTTCACCCGCGGCCGCCAAAAGTCGCGTCCGTCGTCGGCGGTTCTGGAGGAATGCCGCGCGCGGCTGGAAGAAGGCGCAAGGGAAATCTGTCTTCTCGGGCAAAATGTCAATGCCTACGGGCGGGATAAACACGGCGACGGGACAAGCTTCGCCGGATTGCTGGCCCGTGTGGCCGCCCTGCCCGGCCTTGCGCGTCTGCGCTATGTGACCCCGCATCCCAAGGACATGAGTTCCGAGGATGTGGCCGCCTTCGGCACACTGGCTTGTCTCTGCCCGCGTCTGCATTTGCCTGTGCAATCCGGCTCGGATGCCGTTCTTACGCGTATGGGCCGCAAATACGGCCGCCGTGATTTTTTCAACCTGGTGGAGCGTCTGCGCAAGGCACGGCCGGATATCGCCCTCGGCACGGATATTATTGTGGGGTTTCCCGGTGAGAGCGAAAAAGATTTCGAGGATACTCTCGATATGATAAAAACTTGCGAATTCGTCTCAAGCTTCTCGTTTTGTTATTCGGATCGCCCAGGCGCACGCGCTGCCCTTTTTCCGGACAAGACGGCCCCGGCTGTCAGCCGTGAGCGTTTGGCGCGCCTTCAGGTCATGCAAGATGCGTTGACGCAACGTCTGCTTGAGGAGCGGGTGGGTCGGAAAACGGACATCCTGATTGAAGGCCGCAGCCGTCGGCAGAATTCCGGGGAAACAAGCTGGCAGGGCCGTGATCCCTACGGGGTTCCGGTACATCTTGTCTTGTCCGGTGATACGGATTATACGGGGAAAATGGCGCCTGTGCTCATCACGCAGGCCAAAAAACACACCCTTATGGCACAACAGGCGGGTGAAATATGGTAGAAATGCGCGTTGTCGGTCTGACGCTTGACGAGCAGAACAAAACCCCGGTTGTGATTTTGCGGGCAATGAACGGCGAGGTTGTATTGCCCATTCTGGTCGGGCCCATGGAGGCCATGGCCATATCCCTGGCTTTGGACAACCAGAGTTTGCCCCGCCCCCTGACGCATGATTTGCTGCTTTTATGCATCAGGGCTCTTCGTCATGAATTGGTGAGCGTGGAAATTACCCGTTGTGAGGAGGGCGTTTATTATGCCTCGCTGGTGCTGCACAGCCAGTCGAACCGCCTGCGTGTCGATTGCCGGCCTTCCGATGCCATTGCTCTTTCCCTGCGAGCCAAGGCGCCCATATTGGTCAGCAAGGCGATTATGAGCCGGATGCCCGATGCAGAATGCGGAAAGCCCAAGGAAATGCCCCCCGTGGTGGACGCGGCCGCCGACATGGTGCGCCGTGCCGGCGCCCAGAAGGAAGTGAACGCGTTGCACAGCGCCCTGCTGCGTGAAGGAGGCTTGCCCAAGGCCAACGATCCGGACAGGGAAGCGAAGTTCAAGGAACTTCTGCATGTGCTGGAGCCTGTTTCCAGGCTCAAAATGTAGAAGCGGCTCTGCGGCGCATACCTGGTTTTCTGACGCGGAAAGCCCCTGCGATCTCTACTCCTTTGTGGTTTGAGATCTCGGCCTTCAGGCCGATCGCGCCCCGACTCCGGCCAAGCCCAAGGCGCGAAGACCTGAAGGTCTTCGCTACCTCATTGCTCGCTTGGCGTTAAAACCCCTTTCCAGCAGTTCGCCCACAGCCGCGTCCCGCGCGGTTCTGTTCTTGGCGCCCATTACCACGGCCAAAAGCCGCGTCTTGTCGTTGCGGGCCGTCACGATGACGTTGTAGCCCGCATTGGTGAAGCCGGTTTTGAGACCGTCGATGCCCTGTGTGCCCAGCAAACCGTTGGTATTGTACAATGTACGTCCCCTGTGGGTAATGCTGGGCAAGGCGTGCAGGCTTTGGGCCTGTGGATGGGCGCGCAGATAGGCGCGGGCGAGCAGGGCCATTTCGCGCGCCGTGCTTGTTTGTTCTGGAGCGGGCAGTCCGGTGGGGTTCTGAAAGCGGGTGCGTTTCAGGCCGAGAGCGCCGGCTTTGCGGTTCATTCGTTTCACGAAATCGTTGACATTGCCTTTGGAAAGGCGCAGGGCCACGGCGGTCGCCGCGTCATTGCCGGAAACCACAGCCATGCCGGCCAGCAGATCATGCAGGGCCACGTTTTCCCCAGCCCGCAGGCGCATGCTGGAGCCGCCGGTGTTGGCGGCCTGACGGCTCACGTTGACAAGGCTTTGTGGGGATATTTGTTTGTTCCGTACCGCGTCCAGAGCCAAAAAGAGAGTCATCAGCTTGGCGAGGGAGGCCGGAGGCAGACTGAGGTTCGCCTTGTGGGCATAGAGTACGTGACCGTTGCTCATGTTGAGCACGATGCCGGATTTTGCGGGGAAGGCGCCGACGGCATGGGCCGGCAAGGCAAACAACAGAGATGCGCAGAGAATCCGGCTGAAAAGGGTCATTGGTTTATTTCAGGTTATGAGAGGTAAAATTTATTACTTTCCTCAACGGCTTGTATGGCGAAGACCAGCAATACCGGGCCGGCAAGCAGGCCGACGGCGCCGAAGGCGTTCAAGCCGCACAGTATGGCGGTTATCAGCACGAGAAAAGATGCCTTGATGCCGTGGCGCAAAAAAAGCGGCCGCAGGAGATTGTCCACCATGGCCACGGCAAGAATGCCCCATAAGGCAAGGCCCACGGCGGCCATTGTATTGCCTGTAAACCAGAGGGAAAGGCTGAGAGGCAGCCATATAAGGGCTGTGCCGACTATCGGGATGGGGGCTGTGAGTGTGGCCAGCGCGGCCCAGAAAGCGGCATTTTTGAAGCCGGCCACGGCAAAGCCGATGCCGCACAGAAAGCCCTGAATAACGGCCACAAGGGCTATACCCAGCATCACGGCGCGCAGCGCCCGGCGGATGGCCGAGATGAAACGGCGCAGCATGGACTGCGGCAGAAGAAACAAACGGCCCGTGATGACGCGTATGCGCCGGGCGTGCAGCGTGAACAGCACAGTAAGCGTGATAAACAGGAAAATTGTCCACAATACGGTCATTGTTCCGCCAAGCATGTTGAAGCTCCAACTCAGGAGCATATTGGCGGCGTCATCCAACAATGCGTCAAGATGACGGAAAACGTCGTTGATCATTTTTTCAAGGCGGGGATATTCCGCCAGATTTGTCTGCCATTGCCGGAACGGGGCAAGCCAGTCCGCGGGAATCTGGAAATTGTTGGCCTGCAGTTCGCGCAGGCGCGCCATGCCTGAGGATGCCTGCGGCGCAACCAATAGAATCAGTACCGCCAGAGGAGCCATCATGGCGGCAAGGAGAGAGAGGGTGTAGGCGCAGAGGGGCATGTGGCGGAGCAGCAGAAGGCGCACATTCACGTTTTTTTGCGGGGCGCGACACAGGAGTTTTTTGCGCCAGAGTCGGCAATTGCGGCGCAATCCGCGATAAAAGGGCAACGCGAGGCAGGCGAGGCAGCCGGCGGTAAAGATGACGGTCGGGGCGCGCCAGAGCAGCAATCCCCATGCCGAGGCGGAGAGCAGATAAAAAATGCGCGGTAAAAAATGGTTCATTTTGTCCCTTCAAAAGTTACGCTGATAATTTCATAGATAACGCGCCCGCGCGGAATGGTCACCGTGACTTCGTCGCCCGCTGCCCGGCCGAGCAGGGCCTGCCCGACCGGCGAGAGAAAGGAAATGGAGCCCCTGGCCGGGTCCGCCTCATCAGGTCCGAGAATGGTGAAACGTTTGACTTCGCCGCTGTCCACATCTTCCACTTCCACTGTGGCGCCGAAACTCACTTTGTCGCCGGAAAGCTTGTCCAGGTCAAAGACCTGGTAGAGGGCCAGACGCGATTCGATGTATTTGATGCGCGCTTCCGCCATGCCCTGACGTTCCCGCGCGGCGTCGTAACCCGCGTTTTCGCGCAGGTCGCCTTCCTCACGAGCCTCCTTGATAGCCTGGATGATGGCGGGCCGCTCTTCTTTCAGACGGGCAAGTTCTTCTTCCAGTTTTTTGTATCCCCGGATGGAAATGGGAATGCAGTTTGACATGACTGACCTCTCGCTATAAAATATCAGTTATTTTTCCGCGCCGTTTTGACGGAGCAGGAAAATTTTTCCGCAAACCGGCGTGCTTTTTGGTGACGTTGCAAATCACATTGTGAGGAAACAGAAACCGCCGTTGCTCAAGGGCGGTGCAATGTCGCGACGCCCTCAACCTATTCATTGCACGCTTTTTGGTCAAGCCCCGAAGGCATTTTTATTCGCACAGGCTGTGGATGGAAGCATGAAAAAATATTTGCGTTATTTGGGGCCGCTGCTGGTAAGCGCCATTTTCGCGCTGGCCGTCTATCTGCTTTATCAGAAACTCAAGATGTACAGCATTGCCCAGATACGCGAGAGTTTGGAGCGCATATCCCCGGAACGCATCGGGCTTTCTCTGCTGCTCATGGTTGTCAATTACATGATTCTGGTGGGCTATGACTGGCTGGCCATCAAGGCCATCCGAAAATCTCTGTCCGTTAAACGCGTGGCCCTGGTATCCTTTGTCGGGCAGGCTGTGAGTTATAATTTCGGCGCTCTGCTGGGAGGAACAACAGTTCGTTGGCGTTTTTATTCCAAGTGGAATTTTACCCTTGCGGAAATTGTGCGTCTGGTGCTCATGCTGGCCGTTACTTTCTGGGTCGGCGCTTTGGGCCTGTGCGGCGTGATTTTTCTTTTCAAGCCGCCGGTTATGCCTGATGACCTGCTGGCGAAAATGCCCATTGCCGACATGCGCATTCTGGGCCTGATACTTTTTTTGATTGCCTGTTCATATCTTGTGCTCTGCTGCATTGTGCGCAAGCCGCTGCATATTCGCGGCAGAGAATTTGTCTTCCCGCCACCGCGCATCGCTTTTGCGCAGGCCGCGGTGGCGGGCATCGACATTGTGGCCGCCGCCGCCTGTATGTATGTGCTGCTTCCCGGCGATATAAATTTGAGTTTTCTGGATTTTCTGCCGGGCTATCTCATGGCGCAGGTAGCGGTGGTGTTGACGCATGTGCCCGGTGGAGTGGGGGTTTTTGAACTCGTCATTCTGCACCTTACACACACGACGCAGACGGAGGTCGTGTTTGCCGTTGTATTGATATTTCGGCTTGTGTATTACATTTTGCCCCTGTTGGCCGCGGCCTTGCTGCTTCTGGCTTATGAGGCGCGGCAGAACAGGGGATGGCTCAAGGGGGTATTCCGGAGGGGGAACGGCGGTTAGAGCGGTTTACCATTGAAAATGTTTGACCGCTCAGCGCGGATCGGCAGCCGTTGCCCCGTCAGGGGCATATTCGGCATCCGTAGCCCGAAGGGGCGTACGGATGCCTATCCCTTGTGGGCGGATGCCTATCCCTTGTGGATTTTTTTGAAAATCCGCGCCACGAAATGCTTGCAAGGCGAACTTGCTTCGCCGTCAAGCGAGCATTTCAAAGTGAAAATGCTGTAAGGCCGAGGCCGCGCAAGGCATATAGAACATCTTCGACTGTCAGGCGGTGCAGGCTGGGAGTGGCGTCTTCAGGAATTTCAAAGCCCAGATTCAGGTACCCCGTATCCTTGCCGGGCGCGAGCAGCGAGACGGTGTTTGGGCCGACTCCGCCCCAGCGCAGAGGGTTTGTGGGGCCGTGCAGGTCAACTGTGGGCAGGCCGCACAGCGCCATCAGGTGCAGAATACCGGTATTCACCGAAACGGCGCCGGCGCCGCGCCGGAGCAGCCAGGCCAGTTCCGGCAGAGAAAGGAGACCGGCCAGCGAACGTACGTCGCCGTTATGCAGAAATTCAGCCGGCACTTGTTCTTGCAGAAATTTTTTTACGCGCGGCCCGTCCTGCGGACTGCCAGTAAAACACACGGCAAAGCCGGCTTCACGGCAGGCAAGAGCCAAATCACGCCAATGGCTTTCCGGCCATTCTTTCAGCCGGGCGCTCACGCCTGAGGCGAACATATGCAGATAAACAATTTTGTCGAGCTGGGGAAAATCATTCAAATCAATATGCCGCGGCGGCGTGTCCGGCACATGCAGAGACGGCTCAGCCGCGCTTGAAGGGGCAAGAACGCGGGCCAGAGCCAGAAAGTTTTCCGTTTCGTGCCGGTCATTGCGGTGTGGCACGGGATGGTCATAGGCGAAACCGCGGTACTGACCGGGCGTGTCGAAACCGATGGTGCGTTTCGCGCCGGACAGCAGGGAGAACAGCGCTCCGACACGTGCCCATTGTGTGGTGTCGATCAATATGTCGGCCTTCAAATTGCGCAGATGCCGGATGATGGCGGCAACATTCCCAATGGGGAAGGCCGCGCTGGCGTGACGGGGGCCAAGAAGCGGCAGGGCGCCGGCGTTGGCCGCGCTGGCGCAAATATGGATGCGCGCTTCAGGGTAATGGAGCGATAAAGCGTTCAGCAGCACCGTGGCAAGCAGCGTATCGCCTATGGCGCCGAAGCAGAGCACCACGATGGACTTGGGCCGCGCCAGAGCGAGAGGGCGTCGCCGCCGTAGCAGGCTTAAGGCCAGCACCAAGGGGATGCCCGCCATTTTGTCCAGTCGCCGCAGTGACAAATTGGCGCGTTCTTCGCGCCGGCTCTTTTTGCGCATATGCGCAGGGTATACAACTTGCGCGCGATTCCGGCAAGGTGGTTTTCGGTGCGTTTACGGGGCTGAGCGCATGTATTGCCCTTTTTCCCCGGAATGGTAAAATATACGCTGGAGCATACATGGCACGCGTTCTTTACGGAATCCACGGCACAGGGCATGGACACGCCATGCGCGGTTTGACCATTGCCCGCCGCCTTGCCGGACATGATTTTCTTTTTGTCGCCCCGGACGATGCCCTGGAGGTGTTGAAGCCGGAATTTCCCGTATGTACCGCGCCCAATCTTGGCACTGTCTTCAAAAATTACAAAGTGGACATGTGGGCTACCGTGGCTCGCGCCCTGCCCATCCTCTTGCGCCGAGAGCGACACATTCGTGATGTTCTGCGCATTATTGAAGAATTCAAGCCGGACGTCTGCATGACGGATCTGGAATATTTCGTGCCCCGTGCGGCCGAACGGGCCGGGCTGCCCTGCCTGACTCTGGATCATCAGCATATTATCACCTGCTGCCGCCACAATCTGCCCCCCGGCATGTGGGTGGATGCCTTTGTACAGGGCATCACGCCGCGTTGGCTTTTTCGGCCAACGAGCGACAATCTGATTATTTCTTTCTACGCGCCTCCGGTGCTTTCGCGTTATCGGGCGCGGGTGGCCCCTCCCATACTGCGTGAGAGCGTATTGGCCCTCTCTCCGCGAGACGAGGGGCATATTGTGGTTTATCAAAGCAATTCCACCCATGACAATCTGGTGGAATTTCTGCAAAAAGCCACTGAGCGCCCAGCCTATGTCTTTGGTTTTCACCGTTCCCACGGGCGCGAGGGCAACGTCATTTTTATGGAAAAAAGCGAAGAAGGATTTTTGCGTCTGCTGGAGGGCTGCGCCTATGTCATTCAGGGCGGCAGCCACACGCTTATGAGTGAAGCGCTGTATCTGGGCAAGCCCGTTCTTTCCCTGCCGCTGGGGAGTATGGTGGAGCAGCGTTTCAACGCTTTGTATCTGGAACGGTTGAATTACGGCATGCAGGCGGATATCGGCCGCCTGACGCCTGAAACGCTGAGAATTTTTGAAAGTCGTCTGCCCGCCTACAGAGCGGCCATCGCAAGTGGCCTCTTTTGCGGTAATGAGCGTGTTTTCGGCTTGATAGAGGCGTTTATCAAAGAGGGCGCTCTACCGCTGGAAGTGTGAAATACGGATTTCGGCAAGATAAAAATGGGCCACAGCTAAATTTTTTTCAGGTTCAGCCGAAAGAAATACTGTAATATTTTGATTCCAGAGCAATTGCAAAGTGAGATTGCTCTGGCGGCGGGGCGGATGCATCGCCGCTCACCGGGAAGGCGCAGGCGAAATTTAGTTCCGCCGTTAAACGCCGCAGCAAGTGTTAACGTTAAGATGCTCCAGTGTCGTCATTGAAAATGGGAGTGTTGCCGTCGAACCAGCGGCGGCGGCTATTTCGTCACCGGCGCGTTGGCTGCTTTTCAACGCTGCTTTAAAGGGCGGACTTGGATCCGCAATCGGAGTTTTTCGCAATGGCGCAGACAAATATTTTGCTTGAAACAGGCACCAATGAACTGGAAATCGTGGAATTTTACGTCAACCTGGACGGTTATGAAGGCCACTATGGGCTTAATGTGGCCAAAGTGGTGGAAATCGGCCGCCGCCAGAATGTCACCGCCATGCCGGATATGCGGCATCCAGCTGTGCTCGGCGCTTTTGCTCACCGCAACGGTCGTATAGTTCCCCTCATCGACATGGCCCGATACCTTGGCAGCGGCCCCATCACCAATGAAGACGCCAAGGTCATTGTGACGGAATTCAATACCGTCTGCACGGCCTTTCTCGTTTCAGGAGTCAACCGCATTTATCGTCTGAGCTGGACCGATGTGGAAGCTCCGGGTAATTTTTTGCAGAATATAAGCCAGAGTTCCGTGACGGGCGTGGTGCGTCTGGAGGAAAGAGTCATCTTTCTGCTGGATCTGGAGGCCATTGTGGCGGAGTTGCATCCGGCCATGGCCATACGTTTCGATGCGGACGACAATGCGGTCTACAAAGGAAAAACCTATGATGTCCTGCATGTGGACGATTCCAGCAGCATCCGCTCACTGGTGCTGGATCTGCTGACCCGCGAGGGCCACTTCAGGCTGACGCAACGCGTCAACGGACAGGAAGCCTGGGATTACCTCACGCAGTTGCGCGCCAAATGTGAGGATGCCGGCGAACCCATAACACGCTATCTGCAAGGCGTCATAACCGATATTGAAATGCCTTCCATGGATGGTCTGGCTTTGTGCAAGCAGATTAAGGAAGACCATATTCTCAGGGTATTGCCGGTGGCCATTTTTTCTTCCATGATTAATGAAAGCCTTGCGCGCAAATGCGCCAGCGTGGGCGCCAACGCGCAGTTTACCAAGCCGGACTTGAAAGCCCTTTCCAGTAAACTTTATGAATTGATTGAAGGGGCGAATCTGTAATTTTTCCTCTTTCGTGTCTGGCAACAGAGCCGAGGATGGAAAGCGACGGGCGTTCCATCCTCAGCACTGAAATCGGCGAGAAAGATTTCAGGGCTGCAAGCCCATTTTCAGAGCTGCCTGCATCCCTCCCATGACGTTAACGACATTTACGATGCCGTGTCGGGCCAGAATCAGCACACTGTCATAGGAGCGCAGCCCGGTGTTGCAGATAAGGGCCACTGGTCCGTCTCTCGGCACTTCCGCGACGCGCGCGTCGATCTCCTCCAGCGGAATGGCATGCCAGTCAGGCTGTTCCGCCTCCACGGTCTTTCCCGCAACGGTCGGGCGAGCGTCAATAAAGAAAACTCCATTTTTTGCGCGTGCGGCCCATAGTTCCATGAAGGCCTCGGCCGTTATCGGTTGGAATCGTCCGGCCAGCATATTTTCCGCGACATTGGCGACAACATTGACGATATCCATGGCTGACGCGAAGGGCGGGGAGTAACTTATCTCAAGATTGGAGATGTCGCCTATCGTGGGTCTGGCGTATTGCAGCACGCCGGCCACAGCGTCAATACGGGCCTTAAGAGCGTCGCCGGCCGGTCCCGCGCCCTGGATGCCGAGCACGCGGCCGTCGCCTTTATCCGCCACCAAGGTGAGACTCATCATGCTTTTTTCCGGGTAAAAATGGGCGCGGTCAAGCTGCTCAACGCTGACGCTCACGGCGTCAAAACCCTCTTTTCTGGCATTTTCGACTGTCAAACCCGCGCCGCAGAAAGAGAGGTCAAAAAGTTTGACCGCCCAGGAACCCACATAACCGGAAAAGACCGCCGAACCGCCGGCCAGATTCGTTCCGATGACGCGCCCCTGGCGGTTGGCCATGCTTCCCAGGGGCAGATGGCCGGGCTTGCCGGTGATGATGTTCTTGATGGAAACGCAGTCGCCGCCGGCATAAATGGATTTGTCCGAAGTGCGCATGTATTCGTCCACAAGCACGGCGCCGAATGAAGTCACCTCAAGGCCGGCAGATTTGGCAAGGTCGCTGTTGGGAATAAAGCCCGTTGCGAAAATAACCAATTCGCAGGGAATTTCACGTTGTTCCGTAAGCACGTTCCTTACCGCATTATCCTTGCCTGTGATGCGCTCAATTTTTTCTCCGGTGAAAACATCGACATTGCGTTTCACGCAGTCATGGAGCGCCATACGGGCCAAGTCAGGGGAAAGGACTCCCGGCAACAGTTGATTGGCCATTTCCACCACGCTGACCTTGATGCCCCACATGTCGGCCAGAGCCACGGCGGTCTCCAGTCCGATAAAACTACCGCCCACGATAACGGCGCTATTGACGGCTCCATTTTGGCAGGCCATGCGGACGGCCTCGGCCGCCTCCAGCTTGGTCAGGGCAAGTACGCCCTCCAGGTCATGCCCCTCCACTGGGGGAATGCGCGGGCGTGCCCCTGTGGCGAGGAGCAGGTTGTCATAGGGCAGATTTTCCTCGCGCCCGCTCCCAAGGTCTTTCACAAGGAGTTTTTTGGCGGCGCGATCAATGGAGATGGCGCGCGTCCGCGTACGCACGGTCACTCCCTTCATGGAACGGAAGAATTCCGGGTCACGTATGGTGTGATAGGGAGTGGCGCGCAGATCATCCAGGTTGTTCACCTCACCGGAGACGTAGTAGGGGATGCCGCAACCTCCGTAGGAAATATGGTGATTTTCATCAATTATCGTCACCTCGGCGTCGTGATTCAGACGCTTGCAGCGGCAGGCCGCCTTGGGGCCAAGAGCCACTCCGCCAACAATCAGAATGTTTTCTCGCATGGTTATCTCCTTTTGAAAGTGCCCTGGCGGCTGCAAAAGCGTCTGCCCGCCATGAAGAAGCAAGGGCGACGTATTTACGCTGTCAAGCCTCGAAGTGAGCGTGGTTTAGAGTGGTTCAACATTGAAAATGCCCTAAAGGCACGGTGCATGTAAAAGCTTGAAGTGAAAATACTGTGGTGCAAAGACATGAAGCCCAGTATGACATATTTAAGACGTCCAAGTCAACGTAGGCCAGGAAAATCGTCGCGTAAAACGATTTTCCGCCCAAAGCGCGCTGCTTGGCGGTATGCTGCAAATTACCGGACAATGGCCGTGTTTTTTTGCAGGGGAGGCTTCAGCGGCCGCGCAGCCGGCGGAAGTCTCCTATGCGGACGGTGATGCGCTCTCTGTCCATGTATTCCATGAGGGCGATGAGGTATTTGCGGGAGAGGCCCAGAATTTCCTTCAGATTTGCCAGATCCATGTTTTCATGTTCGTGGAACCACTTCCGGACTTGTTCCAGGATACCGTTGAGGGCCGCCGCATCGTAATAAAGACCTTCTTTGATTTTGACAAGAGCCTTTTCCTCGCACAGCAGTTTCAACACCGGCGCGGCATCTTTGTCGTTGATTTTGAGTGCGGCCAATATTTCCGGCATATTTGGCGGGGTCATGCCGGCCTCCTGGCAGGCGGCGAGCAGTTTTTGCCGCAGGGCGGAGGCGTCGGCCCCAAGGCGTACCGTGTGTCCGGCAAGGCGCAGTCCTTCGCCTTCATTGATTAAATGGCCCTGTTGCAGGGCGTGAACAAGTACCCTGGCGGTGAGTTTTTCCGGCAGATCATCTCCCCAGCCCGCCGTCAGCGCGCCCCGGGGAAAGGCGGGAGCCAGGGAATCTTTGGCGTGCAGCGCCGCCGAACGCTCAAGGCAGGCGGCAAGGAGCCGTTCGAAAATCGCGGCGCTTATCCAGAGCCGCTTTTCTCCATCAAAGCAAAGAGCTTTGCCCTGTGACGAGAGCCGCTTCAGACCAGTTGTGAGCGCAGCCGCGTCAAGCCCGGTGAGGAGTTTGAGCTCGGCCTCGCTGGCGCCGGTTTTTTCCCGCAGCAACAAGGCCGTTTCGAGCAATTCCGGACAGGGTGTTTTATCTGCCTGGAGATGGGAAAGGCGTTCCAGAAGCGCCAGTTTTTTTTGACGTTCTTCTGCCTTTCCGCGCACAAAGGGGGCTAAGGGGCTGATCAGAATGCCGCCCGCCACAGTGCGTAAAGGCGCGCCCGCCCTGAGTACGCAGTGGTCATTGAAAACTCCGACCATGTCTTCCGTGAAGCGAATTTCGGCCAGCGCGTTTTCTCCGGGAGCAAGTCTGTCGCGTCCAAAAAAGAGTATCCGGGCCAGACATTCCCGTGTGCCGTGGTGGAAGTGGATTTCGGTGCGTTGCCGTATGGCGCGGGGAGCCGAATCAAGGCAGGAGAGACGGACAATCCAGCGCCGGGAGACAAAAAGTTCACGGGGCCTGGTGAGTACAAAACCCCGCTCCACATCGCCGACCTCCAGACCCTGAATATTGACGGCGCATCGTTGCCCGGCGCTGACGCTTTCAGCCTGCGTGCCGTGGTGCTGCAGATTACGGGCGCGGCCGGGAAGCCCTACCGGCATGAGAGCGACCTCCTCCCCTGTATGGAGCGTTCCGGAAAGCACGGTGCCGGTGACAACGGTGCCGTGTCCTTTCAGGCTGAAGACGCGGTCAATGGGCAGGCGGAAGACAGCGCCGCGATTGCGCACGGGATTAAGTCGCGCCTGAGCGAAAACGTGCCGCCTGAGTTCGTCGAGGCCTTGGCCGGTAGCAGCGGAGACCTGCAAAACAGGAGCTTTTTCGAGGAATGTTCCCCGCGTGAAGCTGGCGATGTCATCCCTGACCAGCGCAAGCCAGTCATCATCAACCAGATCGCATTTCGTCAGAGCCACAAAACCGCTGTCTATGCCGAGCAGGGAGCATATTTCCAGATGTTCGCGGGTCTGCGGCATGATTCCTTCATCAGCGGCAATGACAAGCATGACCATGTCCATGCCGGCGGCGCCGGAGACCATTGTTTTGATGAAACGCTCGTGTCCGGGCACATCCACAATGCCGAGCCGCGTACCGTCCGGCAGGGGAGCGAAAGCGAAGCCGAGTTCAATGGTTATTCCCCGGCGTTTCTCCTCACTGAGACGATCGCAGTCGATGCCGGTGAGAGCGCGGATAAGCGCGGTTTTTCCGTGATCGATATGCCCCGCTGTGCCCAGTATCATTGTTTGTGTTCCTTTCAGCGCTCCACAGCGAAAATATTGCGATAAACGACGCCGCCGTCCTCCTTGCGAACTTCAAGAACAACCTGGGAGTTGATCAGGTTCAGGTGTGAGGACAGCCTGGTGAGCATGACAGTGCGTTTGAATCTGCTGATGCGAAAGTCGCCGACATTGCTGGGAGTGAAAACAAGTTCCTGTCTCGCTCCATCAGCCGTCAGCAGCGCCGCGGAGACGTGTCCAGCCGCGATTTTCTGGTTGTCCGTATTGTGTAGATCAAGGGCGATGCGCAGTCTGTTTTGGTGCAGGACGCGGGCCTGAACGTTGTCCATCTTGATATAGTCTGTGTTGACGGTGGGGAATACGTCCTGCGGAACGGAATTCGACACCTGCGGAACCTGGGAATCATCGCCGTTTGAGAACTTTTCCCGCATGTCGGGGAGGGGCGCCGGCTCTGCCGCGGCAGATGCGGCAAGCCTTCGTAAAAGAACCTCCCTGCCGGGAACGGCGTGTTCATCGAGCAACTCTTCTATGTTTTCAAGACGTTCGGCAATGCTTTGCGCCTTTTGAAAATCGTCCTCAAAGCGCAGTACGTTTTCACGCAACAGATTGTTTTCCTGCCAGGTGCGCCAAGAGAACCAGCCGAATCCACAAATGAGCAGAGGCATACAGATGATGCCGCAGAGCAGGGTGTAGAAAAAGCCCGTCCGTATATGAAAGGAATGCCGCATGCCGCTGTCGCGCATCAGCATTATGCAGAAGCGTTCTTTGTATTTCAATGGGAATTCGTTTGGTTTGCCTGTCGTTCTCCGTCGGGGCCGGCCTGTGAATCAGGCGGCAGGGGGAGCCAGTTTTCACGATGGATTTTCCACCCTTGAGCGCTTGCGCACATCTGAAGCACTTTTGTTCCCCTGTCGCTATGCCCGGAACTGTCCGTATAAATCTGATGCATGTCCGCCACGACGCAGACGTTATCGGCAACGTTCCGGTTTTTCGGACGGCTGGGGCTCTTTTCGTCAAGGGCAATCCTTATGCCCGAAAACTGCACCAGGACAGGCTGTGTCCGCGCCCAGAGAGACTCTTTCTGGCGGGATATGTTTTTTGCCCCCCGGCGGCCCTGCTGGACAGCCCTGTCGTCGTAATGCCGGATGTAATCATCCAGGCGGCCGGATTCCCAAGCCTGTCGCCAGTTCTCCAGCATGTCGCCGATATCGGCGCTGGCAGCGCTCAGATATTCGACAGTCTGATCCTCTTCCGGAGAACCCTGTCGCTGACTCCGCGTTGCCGCATCAGGAGAGTCGGCCGCCGTGTTCTGTATCACGTCCCGCGTTACAGGTTTGTCTGCTCCGGCGTCGTTGGCGTTATCGTTGGTCTTTGCGGATTTTGTTTCGGTGTCCGGCGCGTCGCGTTTTCCCCAGAGTATAACGGCGGGCGGCTGGGCGGGCGCGGGAGAAGGCGTCAAGCTTGTCGCCGCCAGCAGGCGATTATTTTCGTCTACATCCGTTTTTTGCGGAGGCGGAGTTTTTGCGGGCGTTTCCGAGGGGGCTTCAGGCATGTTTAAAGGCGGCGGTACGGGCATCTCGGAAGATGCGTCCGTGGCTGCATTGGCCATTTCCACCACGAGCCGGCCTTTCTGGAAATCGGCGCGCATGCCTGTGTCTCTTGGTATCCACTCCATACCCACGATGCGAAAAGCGTTGTTTTCGCCTTTTTGCCAGTAAAGGCGGCGAATGCCTTCTGTGGAGAGATTGGAAGCCGTATAAAACTGTTCCGCCCAGGTCACCCAGTAGCCCGGCCCCTCAAGAACGTGTATCTCGCGGTTGTAAATTTTTATAAATTTCAGGGTGCTGAAAAGGCGCTCCTTGTTGAGACGGAAAGCGGCAAAGTCTTCTGGCATGGACTTTGAATAAGCTTCAGCATCATAGAAATCGAATAATTTGCGCGAGCGGGCGGCCCAGGCGTTGCTCCATTGCGCCATTAGGCGGCGCAACTGCCGCGCCGCGCCGTCGTCCTGCTCGGGGATGCGTTTTTCGTCCAACTGTTCCGCCAGAATCACCGCAGTACCGGGCGTCAGGCTGGGGCCTACTTCAGCGATGTCTTCAAGGCTGATGGCGATGCAGCCGCGCGTATCGCGCGGCGCAATGCCGAAGCCCTTGCTGTGGATCCATATTCCGTGGCCGGTTTTGCTGCGGAGGCGGTCAACGGGGTTGGGGTAATTCAGTGTATAGGCAATGCCGCCATATTCCTTGAAATCCAGGCCCGAGGCAATTTTGTATTCCACAAAATAAATGCCTTCCGGCGTACGCAGGTCGTTGAGTTTCTGCTTGTCGCCGGTCTGTTGGCCTGTGGTGCAGGGATACGTGTATTTGAGTTTGAGAGGACTCTTTTTTTCAAAAAAATGGAATGACTGCCTGGCCTTGTCAACAGCCACAAAGTGGGAGGGCAAAGCCGCGTCGCGGATGGAGGCCAGCCAGTTGTCAGCCAGGGCGGCGTCAACGGCGACCAGGGAAAAAAGGCAAAAGACCGCAATAAACAAAGCCGTTACCTTTGGCGGCAGGAATGCGCAAAAGGAAAACGGGCCACCAGGGCGGACAGTGTGAAAGCGGTCCGCGCGGGGCACATCCGCCTCAGTGCGCCAATGCAAGCAGCTCTCGGCGCGTGAAGAGTGCAGACAGGTCGCAGCCTGCCGCTTCAAGGGCTTCACGTCCTCCCTCCTCTCTGTCAAGCACGGCGCAGGCGGCCACAATATTGAGACCCGCCGAACGCACCCGTTCACAGGCTTTCAGCAATGAACTTCCGGTGGTGACGACATCTTCCAGCATGACCACCGAATCGCCCCGGCCGAAGTTGCCCAGTCCCTCGACAAATTGATCCGTTCCATGTCCCTTGGCTTCTTTACGCACCAGAAGGCCGTGGAGAGGACGCCCAAGTTCGACGGAAGTCACAGTAACGGCGGAAACCAGAGGATCAGCCCCCATGGTCATGCCGCCCACGCCCCTGATGTCGAAATTTTTGAGAAAATCGTTGAACAACAGACCAATAAGCCGGGAACCTTCCGCATGCAACGCGACGACCCGGCAGTCAAAATAATAATCACTCTGGCGGCCGGAAGCCAGCACAAAATCCCCCTCACGGTAGGATTTTTCCAGCAGCAGCTTTGCCAGGCGGCGTTTGTTGTCAATCATGGCGTGAACAGCGGTGTTTGTGGTTAAGGTTGTTAAGGTTGGAGCGGCACGAACACGCGGGTGAAAATAACATCTTCATACTGGAGATAATACGCCGTGTCGAACAAATCCGCAAGAGCCGCATCAGGGATAACGGCGCGGATATCGTCATCCGCCTTGGCCAATTCCGGAAAAGATCGCCGCGCCTCCCAACTCTGCATGGCCAGACGCTGCACAATTTCATAGGCTTTTTGCCGGGGCAGGCCGGCGTCCACAACGGCTGTGAGCAGGCGTTGGGAAAAGTGGAGGCCGAAAGATTTTTCCATATTCTCACGCATGCGTTGCGGGTTGACCACAAGACCGCGCAGAAGGCCGGCAAGGCGCGTGAGCGCGTAGTCGGCAAGGATGGTGGAGTCCGGCATAATGATCCGTTCCACGGAGGAATGGCTGATATCGCGTTCATGCCAGAGCGACTGATTTTCCATGGCGGCCAGGGCATTGGAGCGGATGAGGCGGGAAAGGCCGCACATGTTTTCGGCGGAAATGGGATTCTTTTTATGGGGCATGGCGGAAGAGCCTTTTTGCCCTTTGGAGAAGCCCTCTTCGACTTCCAGAACTTCCGTGCGCTGCAAATGACGCAATTCGGTGCACAGGCGTTCAACCCCTCCGGCCATGACGGCCAGGGCTGAAAAGAACTGCGCATAGCGGTCACGCTGTACGATTTGGGTGGAATGCTCGTCCGCTCTGAGATTCAGGCGCGCAAGGGCCTTTGCCTCAAGTTCCGGCGAAAGAAAGGCATAGGTTCCGACCGCGCCGGAAATTTTGCCCACGCGTATATTCTCCGTCGCGTCGGCGATACGGGCGGCATGGCGGGCAAATTCGGCGTAAAAACCGGCGATTTTCAAGCCAAAGGTAGTGGGTTCGGCGTGTATGCCGTGGGTGCGGCCCATGCAGAGTACGCCTTTGTGGCGCGTGCCCAGTGTTTTCAAGTCGGCCAACAGCGTACGGAGATCCTTGAGGATCAGTCCTCCGGCCTGTTGCAACAGAAGGGCATTGGCCGTATCCACAATATCCGAGGACGTGCAGCCGAGATGAATATAACGCGCCTCTGGCCCAACTTTTTCTTCCAGTGAGGTGAGAAAGGCTATGACATCGTGCCGCGTGATTTCTTCAATTTCCAGAATACGGGCAACATCAATGCTGGCGCGGGCGCGTATGACATTCATCGCCTCTTCGGGAATGCGCCCCATATCCCGCCAGGCTTCGCAAACGGCAAGCTCCACGGCCAGCCAGGCGCGGTAGCGGTTTTCCAGGGTCCATATGCGGCCCATTTCAGCCCGTGTGTAGCGTTCGATCATCTCCAGCCTTGTTCGCATCCACGATAATGAGTCTGTGAATCCGCTTTTGGCCCCGCTATTGCCGGCGCGGCGGTAAGGTTATCCGACGGTGGTTTGCCAAGGGATGCGTCGTTATGGAGCGGCCGCGTTTTGCCGGGCTGCGGCGGGCTTCGGGGGTATTTTGGCCTTCTCCGCCTTTCCGCTTTCCTTGGTTTTGTCGGAAACCGCAACGGACGGTTTTTGCGCAACGGCGGCGTCGGTCTTGCCGGCATCTTTGTTTTCAGCGCTCGGAGCTTCCCCGCAGTTTTCCTTTACGCCCTTGCGGTAGCCATAGTCGCTGACATACCAGCCATCACCCTTGAGGACAAAGGATGTCTGCGATATGACCCTGGACGCGGAAGCGGCGCAACGCGGGCAGGGTTCCTCCATATCGTCGTTGGCGGATGCCGTCCATTCCTCAAAAATTTTGTTGCACTTGGGGCAAAGATATTCGTAGATAGGCATGCCTGAAACTCCAAAAAGCAATCCTTTTCAAATTTTAATCCTTTCCGGCTTTTTTCGCCTCCCGCGCGCGTTGCTTCAGGCGTTCCTGGCGGCGATGGCGTCGGCGGTCAAGCTCTTTTTTGCGTTCAACTTTTTTATGGGCCATGATGTGTCCTCCTGAAAACATTCAAAAAATTAAACTAATTACATAGATATACCAGAAAAACAGCGACAATTGTATACAGCTTTGAGAAAAAAGTCCAGTGGCGATTGAGGCTTACCGAGGGCAGACGCATCTTATTGCGTCTGCCCTGCGGCGATGCGAAAGCATCGCCCGAAGCCGTAGGCTTCGTAAGGAGCAAAGCGGCTTTGCCGCTGCCGCGAATCTGGAAACATAACGC
>JAITGC010000038.1 GCA_031280915.1 Desulfovibrio sp.
TCGGAAAATGCGGTCATGATTCAGATTTACACGGCGCTGACGGTCTATCTGCTCCTCGCGTACCAGAAATTCCTCAGCCGCCTCGGACTGTCCGTGCAGCAGCTTTTCCAACTCATCCAGCTCAATCTGCTCGGTACGGCTTCTTTGGAAGAACTGCTGAATCCACGACGACGAAAAACAGATAACTCGCGCTATCTCAGCTTGTTAGACTTGGCGGCTTAGCCGGACAGCAATATCATGAAATGACTTCGAAACAGATATATGCCGATTTGAACCTCGAAAATGTGATGCTCAAGGACGTCATCAAAAAAATTGTAAGGCCGGTTCAGAAAAAAGAGCTGGTGAGTTACTGGATAGCGCGGCACGGCCTGAGTTTGCGTAAGTACTGCAAGGCTTTTGGCGTCAGCTTAAGTTATTTCAAAACACTGAAATGATGGTTTCCAAGGCTTCGCGCTGGGCAAAAAAACGGCATAGGGAGAATCGGGAAAGTCTGGATGCAGGGCCACGGCATAACCTCAAAAGTGGAGTTTCGATTTGCGTCTAAATTGGAACATTCTGTTTTTACTGATTATTTTCCCGTGAGTTGCTGTTTTTCGCCTTAGCAACTAAATAGACTTATCCCCAGTAAGGCACATATTTGGCATATCGCCTGGAGCGGCTCTCCGGAGCATCCATTTTGATTCTGCCTTCACTGACTGCGTCTGAAATGATGCGGGATATCGTCTCGGCTTTGGCCTCTGGCAGTTTAAATCTTTCGCGCAAACTTTGGTTGGTCATTTTTTGATTGCTCACATAGAGCAGGCAGGTGTGCTGATAGCAGGCCCGCACCCTTTCTTTACGGTCCATATCGTCAAAGTCTTTGTGAGCGAAAAGAACCACGCTTGTATGCTGTTCGCCGGTGCGAAAGTCCGGTGCGGGGAGCTGCCAGGCTTCGGCAAAGGCCACAACCTTGTCGATACCGCTGCTCTTTTCTTCACAAATGCGAAAGCGGCGCATGAGGTCAGTCAGGCGTTCGTTGCGGGACTTATATTCATCAATAAACCGATCCGTGGGAATCAGCGGCGTACCGGGGTTTGTGATCTCAATCCGGTCACAATAAATTTCGACCATCACGAAGGAACCGAAGTCTTCCAAATCTTGATGCACAAGAGCGTTGGCCACAAGTTCACGGATGGCTATTTCCGGGTACATTCTGGTTTCCGTGCGCAGAGCCTGCCCGATTACCTCATTGGCGGGCAACTGGCCGTTGATATAGCCTACAAGTCCCTCAAAGCCTACCGCGTAGCCCTTAGTCCCTATTTGCTCACGCACGGTTTCCAGCTTGTTGGCTCCCTTGTAGACAATCACTCTGAGGGCTTTGCGACTTAATTGTCCGAACTGCCGAAGGTCTTTGGCGAACAGCAGAGCGCCAAGATTGGTGATGTTCCATAGACCTTCGGATTCCACAATCAACTGCTCTTGCGCCAGGCGAGCCAAGGCCGCATCCCGCGTTGCCGGGTAAGGGAGTTGCATCAAGTCGAAATAGCTCTGGGTATCAAGCAGCATGACCACATCTTCCGCACTGGCTTCGGACTGCGCGTACCGCAGCAGAAAGTCGGGGCTCCCTTCCGTGAAGATACGCCGCAGCATATCTTCGGACATGGGCACAAGGCTTTCGCCCACGCGCATGAGGTATGCGCCCTCATAGGTAAAGGCCGTTCCAGCCGGACGGGGCGGAATGGTGAAAGCCAGTACGCGCCCGTCAGGATGCGTTACCTCTTCCACCTCCACGCGGAATTTGAGTTTGGAAAAAATCTGGCTTTTGATCTTGTCCGGGTTCGGGAACGCGGCGGTACCCACGATCTTGCGGGGTTGTTTGTCAGTGACGCCAAGGAGCAGCAAGCCGCCACCCTCGTTGCTCAAGGCAACGCAATACTTGAACAGCGTTTCCGTGTCGTATTGCTGCTTGGCTTCTTTGAACTCAAGGCGTTCGTGCTCCCTTGGAGCGGCAATGATGCGGTCTATATCCTGAGGCGAAAGCATTAAATTCTCACTTCGTGGGGTAAGGCGCGGCATAACTGTGCTCCAAAAATCCGAATATTCTTAATGTTTTTTATGTGTATGCTTTCCTGTAACGTACAGTAGGGACGGACAAAAAACAAGGACGGAGACGCCAAGACACAAATTGTCGCTGCCTGCCTTTATAGCATTTTCACTTTGAAATGCTTGCTTGAATGTTGCGTAACTTGTCCAGAGTGATGCGGAAAAGACTTAAGATACCCGCTCGCTTTGGGGGCATTTACGGGGGTATTTTTCAAACGCTATAGCTATTTTATGTTGCAATAACGCTGAGTTGAGCAGTCAGTTTGACTGACTCTTCGCTTTTGAATTGCATTCGCCACACAGCGAGGCGTCTTGATCCCAGAAACCGCAACCGTCACAGTGCGAGCCTGGGTTTTGAAGAAAACGGTACGGGCCTGGTTTCCAGGAAACCGCAAGGGTGACGGCAAAGGCGGCCAGGGGGTTCAGGGTCAGCCATGCGATGACGCCCTCTTTTCTGGTCTTTTTCTTGGGTTTGATGTTGCCGGCCGGGGTTTTCGGCAGTTCCGCCCTGAGGCTGGAGAGCAGGCCAGACGTGATGCCGGTGACGGACATGGCGTATGTTTTGTCCCGCAAGTGAAGGGCGTACTTGTTGCTTTTTTTGAAAAAAAGCATACCTTGCAGCCTGAGGATCGCATTGATTTCAATGTTGGAAAAACCCATGCCCGCCCTTCTGCTTGTCCTGCTCTGCCTTGCCGCGCCCCTGGCCGGCTGCGCCGTCAAACCCGTGACTGTGATCAACGAAAACGAATTCGCGCGAATGACGCGGCGTATGCCGGGAGAACTCCAGGCCCGCCGCCTGCTGGACGCCGACGGAAGCTGGCTGTCGGCCCTCTCCCTGACCGGTTCCGGCCAATACGGGGAAACGCTCTTGCACCGCCTTGATCCGTCGTTCATGCTCGGAGATTCCGGCCACGTGTATATGGGTGAAAGCTTCGCCGCCGCCCGGCTTCCCGAAAGCCGCCTTCAGCGCCGGACGGAGGGGTTCACCATACAACACCCGACGCAGAGAATCGACCTGGACATGGTGGCCGTGCTGGATTGGAACGACGACGGGGAAAAGGAGTGGCTTGTGTCCTGCCTGGTGGAACCCAAAAGAGGCGGCCGGACGCGTACCTATTATGTGCTTGTGCCGCCCCCCCGCGACGCGGAAGAACGCCTCCGGGGCACAGTGGCGGCGGTCTATGAATGCTTCGGGCTTGCCTGCAGCCTCTATGTGCGCGACAGCAGGAACATCGCCCGCATTGCCGCCAACCCTCTGGCCCCGCCCACGGAAGTGCAGGAACTGACGCCCGGCCTGCAACCGGTGACGGCGCCGCCGGACAAAAGACCGGCCCAAAGGGACTCCGACCTGAAAGAGCGCAACCTGTGACGCTGGAGGCTATCGGCCATGCCGCCTGCATTCCCGAGCCTCTCACGCCTTCACGGTGGCGGCTTTTGCATCGGCCCCGCGGCCGGAGCAATTGCGCTTTTATCTCATAATCAACCAGTGGGTTGACGATGAGAAGCTCGCCGAGCCGAAAAGCATGGTTTTCGGCTCGCTTGCGGCGGGCAGAGCCGCCGCGCCGCCCTGCGGCAACCTCAGGCGTAACATGCTCCAAATTGCTTGGGGGAAACGCCGAATGACCCGGGGCTTAAACAGGAACGCTTTTACGAGGTTTGTATGGTGATGCAGCCTTCCTCGTCTGTTCTGTTGTCTTGGGCGCGGCAGGGGCATATTGGCCCTGATGCGTTGGAGGCTGCCCTGTTGTATTTGGGCATCCGGCCGGATCCTGCTGCCTGGCGGCGTTTCTGGCTTTGGGTGTTGCAGCTTGGCGGCGCGCTTTCTTTGGTCTGCGGGGTAATTTTTTTCATTGCCTGGAACTGGGCGGACATGCATCCCTTTGCCAAGTTCGGCCTGTTGCAGGCCCTGCTGGCCGCCTGCCTGGGCGCGGCCCTGTACAAGGGGCCGGAGACGCATGCGGGCGTCCTCTGTCTGCTGGGCGGGGGGATCCTGGTGGGGCCGCTCCTGGCCGTGTACGGCCAGACCTATCAGACCGGCGCGGAGGTCTGGGAACTGTTCCGGGGGTGGACTCTGGCCCTTCTGCCCCTGGCCCTGGCCGGGCAGCGCCCCTTTCTGTTTTTCCTTCTCTGGATCACGGCCTCCCTTTGGGGCGGCCTACACCTGTTGCAAGAAATACCAATATCCTCGTTTGAGAGAATATTTTTTCAGGGAGACAGTAACTTCATCATCAGATGGATGTATTTCCAGGCAGGGCAGGCGGCCTTTCTCCTGGCTTGGGAAATCGGCTCGGCCTTCCTGGGGCGCACACGTCCTTGGCTGCGGACGCGCTGGCTTCCCCGACTGGTCTTTTTCGCGCTTTCCGCTTCCCTGACCGTGAGCATGGCCGAGCATATCACATCTCGCCACATTAATATATGGCATATTTCGCTCTATCTGGGGGTGCTGGTCGCCGGCGGATCCTGGCGCCGCCGCCCGGATCTATTCATGGAGGCCTGCGGCCTGTGCAGTCTGGCCGCCCTGCTGGCAGTTTGGCTTATCCAGGTGGAATTCCTGATGAATAACGGCATTACTGTGGGGCTGCTGGGCTGGAGCCTGCTTATCAGCGGTTTTACCGCCGTAGTGATCCGCATCCTGCGTTTCCGGCAAGGGAATATGGCGCAGCCCGCAGCGACAGCGCCGGAATGCCCTGATGCCTGGACGGCCCTGCGGCGTCACCTGGAGGCGCGCGGTCTCCTGAAGGCCGGCGTGTTGCCGCCGGTATGCCGGGCTCCCGGCCCGCCCTGGTTTGTGAGCCTCGTCCAGGGACTGGGAGGCTGGCTCGCGGCCTGCCTGCTCCTGGGCGGCGTGGCGGCCCTGTTGATCCTGACCCTGGATATCCGCGATGCCGGAGTCCAGCGCGTGGGATTCCTCCTGTTCGGGGGCGCGGCTCTGCTGGCGGCAAATCTGTGTGCCTCCGGCCGGGAGCAGTTCGGCAGTCAGTTCAGCCTGGCCCTGGCCCTGACCGGCATGGGAGGCTTGGGCGCCGCCCTGGCCGAGTGGGCTTCGCTCTTCGATTTCATGACCCTGGCCTTCATGGCCCTGGCCGGGGCCTGCGGTGTGGCCATCGCCTACTGCCTGCACCACGCCTTTATTTTCCGCGTCATTGCCTCCTGCGCCTTTTTCTTTTGTGTGATGTTCGCGTGGCTGGAAGTTCCACCGCTCAGGCTGGACCGGGCGGAGATCTTCCTGCCTCTTGATGGACTGACGCTGACGCTGCACGCCCTGTTTTGGGGCAGCCTCTGCCTGCTCCTGATCTGGGGGCAACTGCGGGAAAAACGCTGGAGGCTCTCCCAGGCCAGGGCAGCCTTCCTGGAACCCGGGTTCCTCGGCCTGTACATCGCTCTCCTCTGTTTTCTGGTGTTTTGCGAAGCCCTCGGGGATATGCATGTCCACATTTTCGACGCTTCCCTTAAAATCTCCTCCAAACTGCTGGGCGTCTGCGCGGGCGCGGCCCTGGCCCGCTGGACCTTTGGCCTGGCCGGGGCATGGCGCGCCCCGACCGGCGTCAGGCTGGGCCTCGCCGCCGCCGCCGGCCTCCTGATCCCGGCAGGCTGGTTTTTACCGGGTCTGTCCCTGAGCCTTCTGGGCCTCGCCCTCTGCCGTCAGGCGGGAAGCAGGCCGTTGCTGGGCGTCACGGGCTGCTTCCTGCTGGCCTATTTCACAAATTTTTACTATACCCTGACCCTTTCCCTGCTCTACAAGTCCATTCTCCTGGCAGGGAGCGGGGCCTTGCTGCTCATCCTGGCCGGGCTGCTCGCCAAAATCCTGCCAAAAGGGCAAAACCCCAACACAGAAGAGGCCGCCCCCCATGCCGCGTAAACGCTCCAGGCTGCTTGTGGCAGGCATGCTGCTCTGCCTCTTGGGGGGATTCAACTGGTCAGTGCTGCGCCAAGAGCAGTTGCGCAGGGGAGGGGCCGAGGTCTTGCTGGAACTGGCCCCCAGAGACCCCCGCGCCTTGCTCCTGGGCGACTATATGGAGTTGCGCTACCTGTTGCAGCAGGACGTGGCAGACGCCCTGGAGCAAACCCGGCGGAACGATATGCCTTCGGACATAATGGTGATTCTGCTGGTGCGCGCGGACAATACCGCGGTCTTCGCCCGCCTGGACGATGGCGCCCCTCTGGCGGAGAACGAATTGCGTCTGCGCTGCCGGCTGCGGAACTTTGGCGTGCGGGTGGCGGCCAAGGCATTTTATTTTCAGGAAGGTCACGCCGCCCTGTATGAAAAGGCCAGATACGGCGAACTGCGGGTAGGCGAAGACGGGGCAAGTCTGCTGGTATTCCTGCGCGATGCCAGCCTGCAGCGTATCTTGCCCCGTGATTATTGATTTCCGCAGAAGCCCTCCAAAGCCTTTAACCTTGAAAGGCTGTTCTATAGAACAATTTCACTTCGAAATTGCCCGCGTCAACTCATGTCCCAATTGGCCTGCATGGCCCAGACCCCGCAGGGGCAGACTCCGGCGCAGATCCCGCAGCCGATGCAGCGCTCCGGGTCGGAAAGGTATTCAAAGCCCCCCTTCTCCAAATCCTTGCGCTCAATGGCCTGTTCAGGGCATGATTTGAGGCACATCTTGCAGTCCCGGCAGGTTCCGCAACTGACGCAACGCGCGAAATCGTCCTGGGGACGCGGCAGGTCGCAGCCGTGGCATCTGGCGAAAGAGGCCGTGCGCAGGCGCTCGCCGGCAACGGCCTTTTTCGCCTCCGGCACATATTTCTCCCCGCGCAGCCAGGCATCCGCGGCAAGGGCCGCCTGGCGGCCGGAACCGATGGCGTGTACCAGCAAGCCCGGCTTTATCACGTCGCCCACAGCGAAAACACCCTCCAGAATACTCATGTCCTCGCCGGGGATCAGCCAGTCCCGAAATTTTTTGACCTCCTCGCCGATATAGGAAATATCCGGCGCTTCGCCGATGGTGATAATCACCATTTCACCGGGTATCAGAACGCCGTCTTCGGTTATCAGCCCCTTGTCCGTAATTTCCCTTGTCCGGACAGGCCAGAGAAGCTTGCCGCCCAGGCCCTGGATATGGGCGATCTCGTGGGCAAAGGCCGCCGGTTTCTGCACGTCGATGCAGACAACCCGGCGCGCGCCCATGGCATAGGCCCCGGCCGCCGCATCCATGCCCGCGTTGCCGCAGCCGATGACAATGACGTTTTCCGGAACCTCCGGCTTTTCCCCCCTGTTCACGGCCTTGAGAAAATCAATGCCCGCCGTGATCCTTTCATGGCCAGGCCAGGGAAATATCCGCGGCACATGCCCGCCCGTGGCCACAATCAGGGCATCATGCCCCTTGCGCAACTCTCCGAATTTTTCGGCGTCAACCGCGCAGTCCGTCACGAATGTGACGCCCATATCCTCAATGCGTTGGAGTTCTCCGCGCAGCACATGGCGGTTCAGGCGCTGGCGCGGGATAACCTGCTCCAGCTTGCCGCCCATGACGCGGTCGGCCTCGTACACCGTCACCGCGTGGCCCATGCGGGCAAGCTGCCAGGCCGCCGTCAGGCCGCCCACGCCGCCGCCGATAATGCCGACATGCCTGCCGCTGGGCGCGGCCTCTTTTTCCACCCGTATATTGGCGGAGAGGGAACCCAGCCCGCCGATCAGCACGGGGTGATCCACACCGGCACGGGTGCAGCTCTCCATGCAGGGATTGGGGCACACAGCGCCGCACACGGAACCGGGAAACGGGGTAAAATCCAGCACAAGGCGGCAGGCTTCGTCAACCCTGCCTTCACGCAGCAGGTTGAAACGCCGCTGACTCGGTATCGAGGCCGGACAGGAAAATTCACAGGGAGCGGCGTGGAGGGCGTTTTCCCACACAGGCGCGCGCAGGCGGTAATCTCCACGCGCCAGCAGGCCGTTGACCCGGAAGTCATCGCTGAAAACATCGCTGAAGATGCCGCCGCCAACCCACTGTCCGGCACGGAACTCGGCCAGGCTTACGGCCCTGCCGTGGGCGCGCTCCTCATAGGCAAGCGCGGTGATTTTCCGCCACTGCCCCCAGACGCGAAGGGAGTCGCGCAGATCCGCCCTGTTGACGGCGGCCAGAAATTGTTCCATGCCCCCGGCAAGCCAGGCGATATCCTCATCGTTCAACCGGCTCAGGCGCACGTCCGGCCTGAGTTGGGAAACAGGGCCGCGAACATAGACCACCCCGCCGACCATGCCCACGCAGGGGCGCTCGCCCAGCACCGAAGGCATGTCCTGGCAATTGTGCCCGCACACCACCGCCTTGCCGCCGCCCATGAATTCAAAGGAAAAACTGCCCACATGCTCCAGCACCCAGAATTCCGGGGCCTCATACAGCGGGTCGTGCTTCATGAGAGAACCGGAGCGCGCGCCGGCGCTGCCGCCGATATAGATCACCCCGGCGGCGGCGCAATGCCCGGCCGTGTCCCCGGCATCGCCGCTCACCACAATGCGCCCTCCGGCATTGAGCCAGCCCACATCGGCCGGAGCGGAGCCTTCCACCAGGATTTCCGTGTTCGCCATGCACATGCAGCCCACGCGCTGGCCGGGATTGACCACGCGGAAGGTCAGCTTTCCGCCGTCGCGGTTCCAGAGGGGGCCGCCTATATCGTGCTGACCGGAAGCTTCAATGTAAAAATCCGTCTCGCCCCTTTCCACCGCCGCCCCGATGGTCAGCAGCAGTTCCTGGGTGGAGAGACGGGTGTTGTTTTGCACTGTATTTAGGCGCAGCATCGCTTTTTCCCTCGCAAAAGGCTAACAGGCATATTGAATGCCCAATTTGTCGGCCACGGCCTTGTCTGTGGAAACCAGCGCGTCGGAGCGGCCCACGGGCAGGGAACTGTTGCCCACGGGCGCGAGCAGCTTGCGCAGCTCGCTGTCAAAAGCCAGCATGTACCTGACGATATTTTCCGCGCCCCTGTCTATATCCAGGCGCCTGACCAGGCGCGGATCCTGAGTGCAGATGCCGGTGGGGCATTTGCCGGTGGAACAGGCGTTGCAGCGGCCGCGCTCATTGCCGACGCAGCCCAGAAGCTGAATGAGAATTTTCGCCATGATGACGCCGTTGGCCCCGAGACAGAGCATTTTGAACACATCGGCCGCCGCATTGCCGGTCATGCCTATGCCGCCGCCGGCCCACAGGGGAATCTGCCCCTGCAGGCCCTGCATCACCGCAGCGAGGTAACAGTCCCGCAGTTTGGAAACCACGGGATGGCCGGTATGGTCAAGGGAAACCTCATTGGCCGCCCCCGTGCCGCCCTGTATGCCGTCTATGAAAAAGCCGCCGCAAATTTTGTAGGGATCGCGCAGAAGATTGTTGTACACGGAAACCGACGTGGCGGAGGCCGCGCACTTGATGGCCACAGGTATTCTGAAACCAAAGGCCGCGTTGAGCGAAAGATGCATTTTCTGCACCGATTCCTCAATGGAATACAGGCCCTGGTGATTGGGGGGAGAAAGCAAATCCGCCTTGGGCACGCCGCGTATGGCCTGGATATGCGGGGCCACCTTGGCCGCCGGCAAAAGACCGCCGTCGCCGGGCTTGGCCCCCTGGCCTATCTTGATCAGCACGCCGGCCGGATCGGTTTTCATTTTCGGCAGGGCCTTGATGATGCGGTTCCAGCCGAAATGCCCGGAGGCTATCTGCAGAATGACATATTTGAGCTGAGGGGATTCCAGCAGCTTTATGGGCATGCCGCCTTCGCCCGAACACATGCGCACGGGCATGTCGTGCTTCTCGTTGAGACAGGCCGTGGCCAGGGCCAAGGCTTCCCAGGCCCTGGTGGAGAGCGCGCCTATGCTCATGTCGCTGAATATGGCCGGATAAATCCAGTGCACCGGCGGCGTTGCCCCGGTCAGCACGAGATTGTCCCCTTCCACGCGGAAGGGCAGTTCATCGGCTTTCAAAACCCGCCCCAGGGGAGAGCGGATGTCAAAGGTATGCCGCTCCGAATCCAGGCTTGGGTCCGTCATCTGACTGATGCGGCCCACAATGATGGAATCCAGAGTGCGCTGGGCGTTGAGGTTGGTGCGCCCGCCCCGTTTGACAGGCCCCTGGGCGCGGGCCAGCAGGGGAAAACGGCTGTCGGGATTGCGCACCGGGGCAATGGCCTGATTGGGGCAGACCTTCTCGCACATGCCGCAGCCCACGCAGGCATTGTCCACGTCGTTTTTCTGGGCTATCACAGGCCGGGCCATATGTTCCCGCACGGGTTCGGGAAAGCTTTTCCGGGAAACCGTGAGATCGCGGCGGGCCATGACCGGCGCAATGGCGTTGAACGTGCAGGCCGCCGTGCAGGAGCCGCACATGGTGCAGCGTTCCGGGTGGTAGGATATCTTCCAGGGGAAGTCGTTGCGGGTGACGTCCTGCGTTGTTACTGATTCCATCGCCGCACCGCCAGATCGTTGTCTATGACCACCATTTCCCTCTCATGCGGATAAATGTCCTCCGAGGCGTCACGATCCGGCAGAATGACATTCAGCCCGCATACTTCGGAGGTGATCGCCACCATCCTTTCATTGCCGCCGACCACAACCGGGCGCAATTTCTTGGAATCGCAGCAGGTTATCATCTGTCCTTCGGGCAGCAGGCCTATGATTGTGTTGGGGCCGTTGATTTCCAGATGGGCCAGGGATTCGCGGATGAGCGACAGTTCTTTTCTGTCGGCGCGCTGTTCCGCCTCCACAAAGGGCAGGGGCGTGATGACGTGCTTGTAGTATTTGATGGGCCATTTCAGTTGGCGCAGCACATAGTGCAGGGTATACAAAAAATTCTGCGAGTCGGATTCAAAGCCGATATAGCCCCGGTGCAGGGATTTCTGAAATTCCGTATTCTTGGTGTAAAAGGTGTTTTCCCCGTTGGCGCACAGGGTGTAGCCCTGCAAAAAGAAAGGATGGGCCGCGTAGCGCACAATGGCGTAATTTGTGTTCTGCCGGCACTGGGAAACAATATTCTTGGCCAGCAGGCGGCCGTCGTCCTCCCAAAGCCCGAAACACACGGCGATATCGGCCGGGTCTCCGATTTCCTTCAGGGTCAGCACATCCGGCCAAAAGGAGTAGACAAAGCCGTGGCCTTCCTTTTCCAGCAGTCTGCGCAGGGCAAGGCGCGTGTCCAGCAGCAGCTCCTCGCGCGCCTCCCGGCTCGCGCCGCGCATGTCCCTGGGGTAATCGTAATTGCTGAACACATAGTTGGGCATGGCCGCGATTTTAAGCCCCGGCCGCAGTTCCAGATCGGGTATCCACTGAAACACCGGGATAAAACCTTTTTTGTCCATGTAATCGTCGGCAATCTGCTTGCCCTTGCCGGTACAGGCAAAGGAGAGCAGGGGCTTGTCCTTGTGCGGGGCGAAAACTCCCTCCAAATCCTGCATGACCATGGCGAAACCGGAATTGTCGTGCCCCTCCTGCTGGGGCAGCATGAGCCTCAGCGCCATGGACGGAGGTATGGGCGTTGTGCTTTTGATGGAGCCTATTCTGCACATGATGATTGTCGTCTCCCCTCACAGTATTGATGATCAACCCGCCCTGGGCGATTTCGCCTTTTACGCCGCGCCCCCGCGGCGGGTCGCGCCGTGGGCTTCCGGTTTCACCATTCGCAGCCTTTCGGCAGCCGTTGCCACGTCAGGGGCTTTACGGATGCCTATCCCTTGCGGGTTACGCCGCTCGCTTGCTCACGCGAAAAGCGTGGTTTTCGCTACGCGCTCGCGGCGGGTCGCGCCGTGCGCTTCCCGCCGCTGCCGGCCTACCCGCCTTTTTTGCCCCGCCGGCAGGATTCCAGGGGTTCGCCGTAATAGGCTTTGCGGTACAGTTCCTTTAATTCTGAAATAAGCGGATAGCGCGGATTTGAAACCGTGCACTGGTCATCAAAGGCCTGCTCGGCAAGGGCGTCAAGATTTTGCAGAAACCCGGATTCGGCGACGCCCGCTTCCTTCAGCGAGGCGGGGATGCCGAGGTCGCCCTTGAGAGCTTCAATGGCCCGCACCAGCCGCGCTGTTTTTTCCAGCCGCGCCTCGGGCGTGTCGCCCTTTACATCCCCGGCCAGATGCAGCATGTCCGCGATGCGGGCATAGCGCCCCTTGACCCAGGGATACTTGTACTGCGGCAACATGCCCTGCTTGGTGGGCACATCCGTGGCGTTGTATTCTATGACGTAGGAAAGCATGACGGCGTTGGCCAGCCCGTGCGGCAGATGGAAAAAAGACCCCAGCGTGTGCGCCAGGGAGTGGCAGACGCCCAGAAAAGCGTTGGCAAAGGCCGTGCCGGCGATGGTGGCCGCGTAATGCATCTTCTCCCTGGGAACAAAGCGATCTTCCCCGCCCTCATGGGAACGGCGGAGATATTTGAAGACAAGGCGTATGGCCTCCATGGCCGGCGCGTCGGAAAAATTCGTGGCCAGGGTGGACGTATAGGCTTCTATGGCGTGGGTGAGCACGTCAAGGCCGGCATTGGCGATGAGGGGACGCGGCAGGTCAAGGACGAATTCGGGATCGACAATGGCCATGTCCGGCGTGAGGGCATAATCGGCCACAGGATATTTGACGCCTGTTCTGTCGTCGGTGATGACGGCAAAGGGCGTCACCTCCGAACCCGTGCCGGAAGTGGTGGGAATGGCCGCCATCACCGCCTTTTTGCCCAGAGCGGGGAAAGAGGCCACGCGCTTGCGGATGTCCATGAAGCGCAGGGCAATGTCGTCAAAACGGATATCCGGCACTTCATAGAGCAGCCAGATGATTTTGGCCGCGTCCATGGGAGAACCTCCGCCCAGGGCGATAAACATGTCCGGCTTGAAATCGTTGACCATGTCCAGCGCCCGCCTGACCACCGCCATGTCGGGATCGGGCGGCACTCCCGAAAACACCCGGAAGACCAGGCCCATCTCCTCCAGTATCGCGGTCACTTTCCGCACATGGCCCACCTGTTCCATGGTGCCGTCCGTCACGATGACGACGCGCTTTCTGTCGCGGAATTCCTCCAGCGCCGGACGCAGGGCGCCCCGCTTGTAGTAAATCCTGGGCGGCACACGGAACCAGAGCATGTTTTCGCGGCGGCAGGCCACTGTCTTGACATTCATAAGGTGCTTCACCCCGATGTTTTCACTGACGGAATTGCCGCCCCAACTGCCGCAGCCCAGGGTGAGCGAGGGCGCCACGCGGAAATTGTACACGTCTCCGATGGCCCCTTGGGAAGCGGGCATGTTGATGAGCACCCGGCCGGCGCTCATGGTGTTCTGGAACAGCTCCACGTGTTCCGTGTTGGTCTCGCGCGTGTAGAGCACAGAGGTGTGCCCCGCCCCGGCCAGAAGCACCAGGCGCTGCGCCATGGCTACGGCGGCGGGGAAATCCGGCGCGCGATAAAAACCCAGCACAGGAGAAAGCTTTTCATGGGCAAAGGGATCGTCGGCCTTGATTTCCTTGCGCTCGGCAACAAGCACGCGCGTGTTTTCCGGCACGGCAATGCCCGCCATGACCGCGATGCGCGCGGCGGACTGCCCCACAATGGCGCTGTTGAGATGCCCGTCCTTGAAGATGACGCCGGCCAGGGCCTCGGCCTGCTTCTTGTCGGCGAAAAAGGCTCCGCGCTGGAGAAATTCCTCGCGCACGGCCTCGGCGATGGCGGCCTCCGCCACAACCGTCTGCTCGGATGCGCATATCATGCCGTTGTCGAAGGTCTTGCTGAGCAATATGGAATTTACCGCCATTTTCACGTCCGCGGTGGCGTCAATCACCACCGGCGTGTTGCCCGCGCCCACGCCTATGGCCGGCGTGCCGGAACTGTACGCGGCCCGCACCATGTCCGGCCCGCCCGTGGCCAGCACAAGGCTGATATGCCTGTGCCCCATAAGCGCCCGCGTCATCTCCACGGAAGGATTTTCCAGGCAGGCGACAATACCCCGGGGCGCCCCGGCGGCCACAGCCGCCTCATGGATGACGGCCGCCGCCGCCGCTGTGGCTTTTTTGGCTCTGGGATGCGGCGAAAAAATGATGCCGTTGCGCGTCTTCAGGCAGAGCAGAGCTTTGAAAATGGCTGTGGACGTGGGATTTGTGGTGGGCACGATGCCCGCCACAATGCCCAGGGGCGCGGCGATCTCGCGGTAGCCGTCAGCCGGGTCGTCGGCGATGACCCCGCAGGTTCTGACGTCTTTGTATTTGTTGTAGATGAATTCGGAGGCGAAATGGTTTTTGATGACCTTGTCTTCCAGAATGCCCATGCCGGTTTCCTCCACCGCCATCTTGGCCAGGACAATGCGACTGGCGGTGGCGGCGCCGGCGGCGCGGTGAAATATGGCGTCCACCTGTTCCTGGCTGTAGGCGGCGAATATCCGCTGGGCCTCGTGAACGCGCTCTACAAGGGCTTCCAGTTCGTCGGTCATATTGGACGCGCTTGACGCATCCGCCACAGCCGGGGCCGGCATTTTTTTCGTCATGGGCTGATTCCTTTGCAGGCTGGTTCCTTTGTGGGCATGGTTCCCCTGTGGGCCGAGACTCCGGCCTTGAGGCCGGATACAGGCCGGTTTTTCAACACTGCGCCCGCAGGCGGGCTATGGCTTCCCTGGTGTCTTCGGGAGCGCCGAAGGCCGTCAGGCGCACATAGCCTTCTCCATTGGCGCCGAATCCGGCGCCAGGCGTACAGACAAGGGCGGCCGAGTGGAGAAGGCGATCGAAAAAGCCCCAGGAATCCGTATCCCCGGGCACACTCACCCATATATAGGGAGCATGGACGCCGCCGTGAACATCCAGGCCCATATCCCTTATGGCCGCGCCCAGTTGGGCCGCGTTGCGCTGGTACTCTCCGATGACCTCCAGCACCTGTTTTTTCCCTTCCGGACTGTATATGGCCTCGGCGGCGCGCTGCACAATATAGGGGCAGCCGTTGTACTTGGTGCACTGGCGGCGGTTCCACAGGCCGTGCAGAGCGACCTTGCCGCCCTGGCCGTCGCCCACGCGCATATCCTTGGGAATAACGACATAGGCGCAGCGCAGCCCCGTAAAACCGGCCGTTTTGGAAAAACTGCGGAATTCCACGGCCACTTCCCTGGCGCCCTCCAGTTCATAGATGCTGCGCGGGATGTCCTCATCCTGGATATAGGCCTCATAGGCCGAGTCATACAATATCACGCAGCCCTCGCGCCGGGCGTAATCCACCCATCCCCGCAGGGCCTGGCGGGAGAGAACCGTGCCCGTGGGATTGTTGGGATAACACAGATAAATCACGTCCGGCCGCCTTTTGGGAAAGTCCGGCACAAAGTCGTTGTCCTTGCCGCAGGGGAGATAGACAATGCGCTGCCAGCGGCCGTCGACATAGGCGCCGGCGCGCCCGGCCATCACGTTGGAATCCACATAGACGGGATAGACCGGATCGGTCACCGCCACAATGCTGTCCGCGGAAAAAAGCTCCTGAAAATTGCCGAGATCGCATTTGGCCCCGTCGCTCACGAAAATTTCATCCGGGTCGATATCCAGGCCGCGCGCCCTGTAGTCATGCCCGGCAATGGCCTCCCGCAGAAAAGCGTAGCCCTGCTCCGGCCCGTAACCGCGAAAATGCGCCGCGGCGCCCATTTCCTCCACGGCCTTGCGCAAAGCGGCGATAACCGCCGGCACAAGGGGCCGCGTCACATCGCCGATGCCCAGGCTGATCACTTTTTTGCCCGGATTGGCTTCCCTGAAGGCCTCCACCTTGCGGGCGGTTTCCACAAACAGATAACTGCTCCGCAAAGCGAGAAAATTGACGTTGACTGTGGTCATAAGCTCCTCACACCATAAAATACACGCCGTCGAAGACGTCGGCGGCATCGCCGGTCATATGGACGCAGCCGTCGCTTTCATCCCAGTTTATATGCAACGGGCCGCCTTTGAGTTCCACCTCGGTCTCCCGGCACGTGCGCCCGTTGAGCACGGCCGCCACCACAGCGGCGCAGGCCCCGGTGCCGCAGGCCAGGGTTTCTCCCGCGCCCCGCTCCCAGACGCGTATGCGTATCTTGGCCGACGAGACGATTTCCACAAATTCCGTGTTGATACGCTGCGGGAAATAGGGGTGATGCTCAAAAAGCGGCCCTGTGCGCGCCAGGTCAAGGGCGTCCACGCTGTCCGCAAAGACCACGGCGTGGGGATTGCCCATGGAAACCGCCGTCACGGCATAGGCGCGGCCGTCCACTTCCAGGGGCAGGCCGATGACGCGGCCGTCCGCCGGGATGCCGGGCGCGGCCACGGGTATCCTCCCGGCTCTCAGTTCCGGCTCGCCCATATCCACCGTGGCTCCCGTCACCTCACCGCCCTCTTTCCGCAAACGCACAATCTTTATGCCGGCCGCCGTTTCCACGCGGACGACATCCTTGGCCACAAGGCCCCGGTCGCGCGCGTATTTGCCCACGCAACGCACGGCATTGCCGCACATCTGCGCTTCCGACCCGTCCGCGTTGAACATGCGCATGCGCAGGTCGGCCGTGCCTGACGGCAAAATCAGCACAAGGCCGTCGGAGCCCACCCCGAAATGCCGGTCGCTGATTCTCGGCGCAAGGGTTTCCGGATTGTCCACCCGCTCCTCGAAACAATTGACGTAGACATAGTCGTTGCCGGCGCCCTGCATTTTGGAAAAACGCAGCCCGTTACGCATAACAACCTCATTTTACAGTTGTTTTATAAAAATTGCCCCCTGAAAATAAAGGGAACAGTAACCCAGTTTACTCTATCTTCAGCAAAACTCAACCCCCATAGCGCAGAACGCGCAGAATGTAAAGAACAGCCCCGGCGAGGGTCAGGGCCAGTACGGATACCCGCATTTTTACAGGTTCGCGGCATTTAATTGAAATGCTCCGTGCCGGACATGCACGGCATGGACGGCCGCCAACAAGGAGTAGGCAGACTTTTGCCTGCCGTAAACACGAGCGTGGCGTCACAAATGTAATATGCTCTGCATTTGGATTGGGCAGGCCCTTTTGCGGCGTGGTGACAGGCACAACCCGGCAAAAACCCACATGCCGGTTGAACGCGGCGGCAGACACCGCCAGCACGGGAATGGAAAAATTTTGCTTTCTCCGGTTTTTTTCGTTGACATCCCCCGTGACGGATGTAATGTCGATGCATCCCCAACCAATGCCCGGCAATGGGGTACCCCGCAAAGGCCATATGCGGCTGACCGGAGGGGAGCACCGCCGGGTACGTTGGGTAATCCCCATCCCAATCCGGGCGTGTTGCCTTTAACACTTGCGGCGGCGGCGCTTTCGCCCCGCCGCCGCAAGTGTCAACATTAATTTGCCCCGAAGCGGGCGTGCCTTTACAAAACCCGGCTTTGCGGGGTTTGTCGTCAATCTGAAGCAATTTCACCCTGAAATTGCTCAATGCACCCAGAGCAGTTCCGCGTATTTGGGAATTGCCCACACATCGTCCTCCACCAGGCGTTCCAGAATGTCGGCATGTTTGCGGCATTCCTCCATGACAGGCGAAATGGCATCGCGGCCAAGTTTTGCCTCCTCCAGCGCACCCCGGGCATCCGTGGACTTCTGGACGGCCTTTTCCAGTTTTTCCACGCCCTTCTGCAGGGCTGTGACGTGCGAGCGCAAAAGGGCGAAATACTCCTCCTCGCTTTTGGCCCCCTTGTCTCCCAAAACAGCGCGAGCCTTGATGACGGCATCCGCAGCCTGGGTCTGGGCGCGCAGGCATTGCGGCAAAATCTGCGTACGCAGCATGTCCGAGAGCACATGCCCCTCAATACGCAAAGTTTTGGCGTAGTTTTCCAGCAAAATCTCCTGGCGGGCCAGCATTTCGCGTTCGGAAAGAACGCCGTGGCGCATAAAGACGTTCATCACTTCGGGGTCGCTGTAACGCTCCAGGGCCGCGACGGTATTGTTCAGATTGGGCAGCTTGCGGCGGGCGGCCTCTTTTGCCCAGGACTCCGCGTAGCCGTTGCCGTTAAAGACAACGGGCATATGCTCCTTGAAGAGCTTCGGCAACAGTTCCTGCAGGGCGGCATTGAGTTTTTTCCCGGCCGAAAGGCTGGCTTCGAGCATGGTGGCGATGTCGTCCAGAGCGCAGGCCACGGCCGCATTGAGGGCGATGTTCACCGGCGCGATGGACTGCGAGGCCCCCACGGCCCGGAATTCGAATTTGTTGCCGGTAAAGGCGAAGGGGCTGGTGCGGTTGCGGTCGGAAAGATCCACCGGCAGAGGCGGCAGAGTGGAAACGCCCACCTCCATAAAGGCTGATTTGGTTTTTTTGGCGCTTTTGGCCCCGCCGTTGACCATGGTCTCCAACACTTCCGTGAGCTGTTCGCCCAGATAGACGGAAATAATGGCCGGCGGCGCTTCATTGGCGCCGAGGCGATGATCGTTGCCGGCCCCCACGGTGCCCAGGCGCAGGGCTATGCTGTGCCTGTGCACGGCCCGCAGCACAGCGGCCAGAAAAACCAGAAACTGCGCATTGTCCTGCGGCGTGCTGCCCGGATTGAGCAGATTCGCCCCGTCGGAATCGCACAGGGACCAGTTATTGTGTTTGCCGCTGCCGTTGACGCCGGCAAAGGGTTTCTCGTGCATCAGACACACGAAGCCGTGCCGCCCGGCCAAGTGCTTCATCATGTTCATGGTCAGCATGTTGTGGTCACAGGCGATGTTGGCTTCCTCATAGACCGGCGCGATTTCAAACTGCCCCGGCGCCACTTCGTTGTGACGCGTTTTCGCGGGGATGCCCAGAGCCACCAGTTCGCGCTCCACATCCTGCATGAAACTCATTACCCGGCCGGGAATGGCGCCAAAATAGTGATCTTCCATTTCCTGGCCCTTGGGTGAAGCGGCGCCAAGCAGGGTACGGCCGGTCAACATGATGTCCGTACGCAAAAAAGCCAGATTCTTGTCCACCAGAAAATATTCCTGCTCCGGCCCGACCATGGGCCGCACATGAGTGGCCGTGGCATTGCCGAAAATTTTCAGAATGCGCATGGATTGGCGGGACACCGCCGAAATGGAACGTATGAGCGGAATTTTACGGTCAAGGGCCTCGCCGGAATAGGAATAGAAATAGGTGGGGATATGCAGGGTCGCCCCATAGGGCGCGTCAATGATGAATACCGGAACAGAGGGATCCCAGGCGGTGTATCCCCTTGCCTCGAAGGTGGAGCGAATGCCGCCGGAAGGGAAGGAGGAGGCGTCCGGCTCACCGCTGATAAGCATTTTTCCGGAAAATTCGCTTATGACCTCGCCCTCGGAGGAAGGGGAAAGAAAGGCGTCGTGTTTTTCCGCCGTAAGGCCGGTCATGGGATGAAACCAGTGGGTGTAGTGCGTGGCCCCCCGCTCGATGGCCCAATCCTTCATGGCGTTGGCCACCACATCCGCTATTTCGGGATTCAGACGCTCGCCGTTCCGTATGGTATTGGCGAGCTCCTTGTAAACATCCTTGGGCAGACGCTTGCGCATCAGGGCAAGACCAAAGACATTGCGACCGAAAGCCTCCCCCGCTTCCATGCTTTTTCGGGCGCATTCGCAGGGCGTCACCGGCGCGCTTGCAATGGCTCTGAACAGGGCCTTTTTCCTGGATGAACTCATACTTTCTCCTTGTTGGATAGACTATTGTCGAAAAACGGACTACAGCGCCATGTCGCCGCGCTCTCCCGTGCGTATGCGCACGGCGTCCGCCACATCGCTGACGAAAATCTTGCCGTCGCCCACCTGCCCCGTACGTACCGTAGACACAACCGCGTCCACGACCTTTTCAAAGGCTTCGTCATGCACCACCACTTCCACCTTGATTTTCGGCAGGCAGTCCACCTGCATGATGGTGCCGCGGTACACTTCCTTGTGGCCGCGCTGACGGCCAAAACCCCTGATTTCACTGTAATTCAGCCCGTGTACGCCAAGTTCCGTCAACACGGCCTTGATCTTTTCAAAAACGCCGGGCTTGATGATGATTTCCAGCTTCTTCATTGCAATCTCTCCTCATCGGGTTATTCCCGTTCGGCCCACCGGCGCGACGCCGGAAAAGCCGCGACGCGGCGTTACAGCGCATACCCGCGCTCATTGTGCTCGCTCAGGTCAAGGCCCGTGAATTCCGCCTCGGGGGCCACGCGCAGCCCCACGGCCGCGTCCACGATATACAGCAGAATACGACTGGCCACAAAGACAAAGACCCACGTGCCCACCACAGAAACAAACTGCACCCAGAGCTGATGCGGATTGCCGAAAAACAGGCCGTTCACCTCGTTGACCGAGGCGCTGGCGAAAAGCCCTGTGGCCAGCGCGCCCCAAGTGCCGCCCAGGCCGTGAATGCCCACGACATCCAGCGCATCGTCATAGCCGAGCTTGCCCTTGAGCAGCACTCCGCCGTAGCAGACAATGCCGCCGACAAAACCCGTCAGCATGGCCGGCAAAATTCCCACAAAGCCGGCGGCCGGCGTAATGGCCACAAGACCGGCCAGGGCGCCGGAAATAGCGCCCAGGGTCGTGGGCTTGCCGGTACGCTTCCATTCCACCAGCATCCAGCCGAGAATGCCGCATGCCGAAGCCACATGGGTGGTCGCCAGGGCATGCCCGGCCAATGTACCCGCCACAAGAGCGCTGCCCGCGTTGAAGCCGAACCAGCCAAACCACAACAGCCCGCCGCCGAGCAGCGTCAGAGGCAGATTATTGGGCACAACGCCCGACTCAAGGGAAACCCTGGGGCCGAGAGCCTTGGCGCAGGCAAGGGCCGCCGCGGCCGAAGCCATGTGCACCACGGCCCCGCCGGCAAAATCCACCGCCCCCATTTGGGCCATCCAGCCGCCGCCCCATACCCAGTGAGCCATGGGCGCGTAAACAAAAATGAGCCACAGTCCGGAAAAAAGCAGCATGGCCGAAAAACGCATACGCTCGGCGTATGCGCCGGAAATAAGCGCCACCGTCAGCACGGCGAACATGCACTGAAAAGCCATGAACACGGTATGCGGCAACTGCGCCGCGGCAGGGGCGGCTTCGCCCTCTACGCCACGCATGAAAACATAGGCCAGATTGCCGACAATCCCGCCCACGTCCTCGCCGAAAGCCAGCGTATACCCCACCAGAACCCAAAGCACGGTAATGAGGCCCAGGGATGCGTAACTGTGCATATGGGTGGAAAGCACGTTGCGCGAGCGGACAAGCCCGCCGTAAAACAGGGCCAGCGCCGGCGTCATCACCATGACCATGGCGGCGCAGATGATAACAAAAGCGGTATCGGATGCGTTCATGCGACTCTCCCTTGTGCCGCGCTCCAAGGCGCGACGAAATTTTCCGGGAGAAAAAGCACGAACCGTGCCAAAAAGAATGTTTTATCTATCTTATTCAATTCTATTGATATTTTTCCAAAAGACTCTGACAGGCCACTCTTTCCGACATGGGAGCAGGCCAATTTTCAACATTTTTGTGAAAAATACCCTGAAAAATACACGCGGGATTGCGCCTCATTAAAAAAACAGACAAAAAACAGGATATTGCCGCAAAAACAAAAATTACATTCCTGTTCCGAGCCGTGTTCAGACCGCGCTTTTGCCGGCACGGCGGAAATCCTTGTAATTGAGACCATATTTCTTCAGACGCAGGCCCATGACCCGCTCGGTCAGGCCCAGGCGCGAGGCCGCCTTGCCGATATTGCCCCGCGCGCACTCCAGAGCCTCGACAACAGAGGCCAGCTCCTGGGCGTCCATACGCTCTTGCAGGCCGCCGTTCACCATATCCTGACCGTCCGCTCCGGCGCGGGCGACGACGTTGTGCAGGGCCGGCGGCAGATGCTGGGGGGAAAGCATGTCATCCTGCCCCAGCAGGAGTACCGCCCGCTCCATCACGTTTTCCAGTTCTCGAATATTGCCGGGCCAGGCATATCCCTGAAGCAGGACGCTGGCCTTTTCCGAGAGCTGCACCGGCCGCCGCCCGTTGGCTTCGGCGAATTTCCGCAGAAAATGCACGGCCAGGGGCAAAATGTCGTCGGCCCGCTCCCGCAGCGGCGGCAGATTGATGGGGAAAACATTCAGCCTGTAATAAAGATCGCGCCGGAAAAGGCCGTCTTCCACCATTTTTTCGAGATTACGGTTGGTGGCGGTGATGAAACGCACATTCACATGAATCGTCTCCATCCCGCCAAGGCGTTCGAAGGAGCGCTCCTGGAGCACACGCAGCAGTTTCGCCTGGGTGAGCGGGGGCAGTTCCCCCACTTCGTCAAGAAAGAGCGTGCCGCCGTCGGCCAGTTCAAAACGGCCCTTGCGCATGGCGTTGGCTCCGGTGAAGGCGCCCCGCTCATGTCCGAAAATTTCGCTCTCCACGAGAGTTTCCGGCAATGTCGCGCAGTTGAGGGAAATAAAAGGCTTTCCGACCCGCGCAGAGGCCGTGTGGATGGCCCTGGCCGCAAGCTCCTTGCCCGTGCCCGACTCCCCGTTCAAAAGCACCGTGGTAGTTGAAGACGCCACCTGGGAAATCTGGGCATAGACAATTTCCATCCTGTCCGAATTGCCCACAAAACCCCTGGGCCGGACAGGCTCATCCTTTTCGTCCATGACAAGCCGCATTTGCAGGGCCGCGTCGCGCAGCAGGGCGGCCACAATGGCCAAAAGACGCATTTCCTCTTCCAGGGTGGCGGCGTCGGCCAGCAGATGATCGACGGAAAGCGCCCCCACAACGCGGCCGTTAAGGCAGATGGGCACGCAGATAAAGGAAATGTGCTCGCTTCTCAAATTGCGGGAACGCGTTTTGTTCAGGAAAAGCGGCTCATCCGACACATTGGCGACATACATGGGCCGCCCCGTCATGATCACCCGCCCGACAATACCCTCTCCGGCCCTGTAGCGACCGCGCCGGCACTCCGCCCGCGTGAGGCCCCAGGCGGACTCGATCCTTATTTCGCCCGTCTGCGGCGAAATAAGGGTAATGCTGCCGCGCATCATGCGAAGATGCTTGGCCATCAGGGCAAGGGCCTTTTCCAGAGCCTCCTCCACCGCGCCGGCGGAATTCATGACCTGCGTCAGATCATACAGAAGACGCAGCTGGCGTTCCGCAAGGGCGGTCTCTGACGGCCCTTTCGCGCTGGAAATGATCCCGGAATTGAACATGTCTTTCGTTTTAACAAAACCGGGGAGCGACCTCAAGGCCTGGAGCACAGTAATTTTAAGACGTGCTGCGGCAACCGCTCTCACCCGCTCTGGCGGGAGAAAGGGGATTTCGTCCCTGTCCCGCGGGCGACCGCACCAAGCGGCCCGCAAAAAGAAAAAATTCGCGCTTGATTTTTGCCGGGAATGACGGCATTACTTCCGACGAAGGCGCGTGGCGGAACGTGGCGCAGCTTGGCAGCGCATCTGCTTTGGGAGCAGAGGGCCGCCCGTTCGAATCGGGCCGTTCCGACCAAATGTACTCAAAGGGCTGCCGGCAAAGGCCGGCAGCCCTTCAGATTGACGACAAACCCCGCTGTCTTCCGGCGGTCAGCGGTAATACCAGACGCCCTCCTCATTGAAGGCCGCTACCGGCTTGTAAAGCTTCGCCATGGCGTCGCTCACGGGCAGCAAAAGATCGGCCGGCCGGAAACTGAAATCCTGAATATACATCTTGTCCTTGATGCGCACGGCCAGCAGAACATCTCTGGTTTCAGCCTCCCCGGGCAAATCGACAACCAGCAGCCTGATGTCATCGGCCTTGAAACCCAGAGAGCGCAGGGCGAAATACTTGATAAAGGCGAAGTCCTCACTGTCTCCGGCGCCCTTTTCAATCATTTCCGCCGGAGCGGCCCAATGGTCCGGGCGCTTGTAAAGCTCCATGTCCGAAGCGCTGTGGAATTGCGTATTCATAAAGCCGCAGACCGCGCGCGCCTTGAACATCTCGTCCTTTCCCCGAAAGGTGACAAGCATGTTTTCCCAGAGACGCCTGTATTTGGGAGGCAAATCCGCCTGACCGCCGGAAGTGAAGACGGGGCGCTCCTGTTCCTGCCGCAGTATGCGCTCCCAGCGGGGGGCAAAGTTGCGCCACAGCCTTGTCTGAATTTTGTCGCCTTCGGCGCTTATGCTGGCGCCCATCAGCCTTTCCCATGCCAAGGACGAACTGGGAAAAACACCGGACACAAAAAAAAGGAGTAAAAAAGCTGCTATCCTGCCACACATAATTTGTCCCTGTCCCTTGCGTTGCTTGTGATTGTTATGGCTTTTTCACGAGTCGCCCCCGACGCGCGGAGATGTTCACAGGCCCAGTTGGGAAAGCATGTCGTCAATGGCGCCCTGGGAACAGCCCTTGGCGTCCGGTCCCTTGAGGACGGATGCCTGCCCGTGGCCACCGCGAAGATTTTCCACAGCCTTTTCGGCCTCGTCACGCAAAGAGGCCGCATCGCGTGCCGGGTCTTTTTCCGCCCCTTCCATCATCAGGCCGGAGGAAACATACAGTTCCACAACACGGCGCTCTATCTGGCCCAAGGCGTTGACCGCCTTCTTGATCCTCTGGCCCGTGATGTCCTGAAAACTCAAAGCCGTCAGCAAGGCCGTCAAATCCTCTCCCCAAAGGGCGTTGATTTCCTCCAGGCGTCGCTTTCCGGCTTTCGTCGCCCGGCCGGAGCGCATCCGCTCCAGTATGGCCGCGCTTTCCGCCTGAAGCTCCAGATGCTTTTCCACAATTTCCATGATGGACATGGCCGCGCTTTCCGTGGTTTTCAACACCTCCCCGAGTTGGGCCGAGGCTTCGTGAAACAGGACGTCCGTGGCCGGCCCGGACGAAACATCGCCCTCGCCGCCTTCGCCGGAGGAAGCTGCGGAAATCCGCCGGTAAATATCCTTGAGGCCCTGGCGCATGACGGAGTTAAGCTCTTTGTACACCGTCTCCTTTGACTGTTCGGACATGACCAACCCGCCTTGTGGGATTTGCGGCCGCGACGCGGGGCTTGGCCCAAGGGGCCGCCGCGCGCGGGCCGTTTGGCAAACTCACTTGTTTGTCTTCAAAAAAGTTTTGGCGCGCGCCGCTTCGGGAGATTTGGGATATTTCTTGACAAGTTCCTGCATCCTGGCCGTGGCCGCCGCCTTCTGATTGAGTTTACTGAAGCATATGCCCTGTTTTAAATACGCGCCCGGAGCGGAAGAAGACGAGGGATGCTTCTTGATGACCACATCATAGGCCAGGGCCGCGTCGGCGAACTGATTGCGCTGAAACTGACATTCCGCCAGGTAGAACTGCGCTTCGGGAATCAGATTGTGCGAGGGATAATTTTTGAGAAAATCGTTGAAGGAGCGTTGCGCCTCGGTATAGTTCCGGGCATTGTAGGCATTGACGCCGGAATCGAACAATGCCAGGGAAACATCCTTCTTGGGGGCCTGCGGAGGAGGAGCGGGGCGCGGCGAGGGCTGGCCCCATGTGCCGTCCGCCCCGGGCCCCTGGGCTGTCTGCCGGGTTTGCTGGGCGGCGCCTCCCTGATAGGGCAGCGTCCCTTCCGGCGCGGCGGCCCCGGAGGAGGACGGGCCGGGCAGGGCAGGGTCGCCGTACGTCGGCAGAGAATTGCGCGCATCGTGAGGAGCGGCCGCAAGTCCGGACGAAACGCCCGTCAGGGCAATACCCGCAGAATCCGCTTCCTGCCCGTCCGGTTGAACCGGTTGGGCAGGTTGGCCCGGTTGATCGAGGTCGAGATTCAGGGCCATGCGGTCGTCTATCTGGCGCAGGGCCGCATCCTGCCGGTTTACGCGCTCCATGAGGGCGCGCGCCCCTCCGGCGCTCTGCAGGTCGTCTATCTGGCCCCTGAGATGGCTGATTTCCGCGCGCAGGGCCTGCACCTCGTTCTGCATGTCGGCCTGGGCCGGCTGAAGCTGCTGCAACTGCGCGTTTTGCTGCCGCACCTGCTGTTCCAGATCGCGGCTCTCGACGGCGGAGGAGGACTGGAAGCAGGCGTTGAGGATGAAGGCCATGCCCAGAAGGGCGGAGCCAAGGAAAAAACGGCGTGTTTTCATAAAACAACCTCCCGCTGTAATGCTAGCACACCGCAAGGATCGCTTGCAACGCAAAATATGACCGCGTTCCGGATTTCCGCCGGTTTTCACCGCTTATGGGGAAATGTTCCGGGGGCCTGTTTCCGCAAGGCCGTTTTCCGGCCGGCGAAAATATAGACAAGGCCGCCGATGACCGGCACAAAAACCACCAGTACAAGCCAAAGGGCCCGCCGCTGGGGATCTGCAAACTCATGGGCCCAGATATGCCGTATGCTCCAGAATGTGGGCAGCATGGGCACAAGGGCCGCCGCCGCGTGCCACCAGGCGAACGTCACGGATTTGCCCTCCCGGACCGTTGCTCGGGCCCCTCGGCTCCCTTGCGCCACATCAGAAAACAGACAATGGCCGCCCCGGAGCAGATGGCCGCGTCGGCCACGTTAAAGGCGGGCCAGTGCCAGCCTCCAAGATGAAAATCCAGAAAATCCACCACGGCCCTGAAGCGCAGCCGATCCGCCAGATTGCCCAGAGCGCCGCCCAGGATGCAGCCCAGGCCCACGAAAAAAGCAGGCCCGCCGCGCGCCTCGCGCGCCAAGGCCAGTATGGCCCCCGCCGCCGCAATGGTGGCCGCGAGAAAAAGCCAGAACTGCCATTCAATGTCCGGCCGGTTCAGAAAGCCAAAGGCCGCGCCGCGATTGCGTATGTTGACCAGGTCAAAAAAACCGGGAATCACCACAATGGCGCCATACTTCGGCAGGATGGACATAATCCACCACTTGCTGACCTGATCCAGCACCAGAACCAGAGCGGCCGCACCACCCAGCGTTTTGTAGCGGCGAGACATGTCAGGCGGCTGTGCCGCATCCTTTCAACACCGCGACGCAGCGCGGGCAGAGGGCCGGATGCGCCGCGTCGCGGCCCAGTTCCGTACTGTATATCCAGCACCGCCCGCATTTGTCGCCCAACGCTTTTTCCACCGTGACGGCCAGCCCTTCCACCTCGGGGGCGGCAAAGGCCGGGGCGGGCGCTTCGGCCAAAGGGGCCGTCCGCAGTTGGGAAACTATGCAAAAGGCGCGCAAGTCCGTATTCAATTCCCTGATCCGCCGTTCCAGGTCGTCAGAGACGTACAGCGTCACCCGCGTGTCCAGGGAGTGGCCGACACGCCCGTCCCGGCGGAGTTCCTCAATGGCCGCCGTCACCACACCGCGCGCGGCCAGGAGCCTGTCCCAACTTTCCCGGCTCCGGGCATCCAGCATATATTGGCCGACGGCAAGGGGAGGCAGGGCGAAAACCGTTGTTTTCCCTTCACGCAGGGCGGGCGGAATGTGGCCGAAAATCTCCTCGGCCGTGAAAGAGAGCACAGGGGCCATGTCCCTGACCAGAAAGGAGAGAATGCGCCACAGAGCCGTCTGCGCCGAGCGGCGCGGCAGGCCGTCGGCCCCTTCCGCGTAGAGGCGATCCTTGACAATATCCAGATACACGGCGGAAAGATCCGTCACGCAGTAATTGTGCAGGCAGTGGTAGACCTTGTGAAATTCAAATCCCGTATAGGCTTCCTGCACGCGCTCGTGCACGCGGGCCGCCGCGTCAAGGACAAAACGATCCAGAGGGGCGAGTTCGGCCAGAGGCACAAGGGCCTGGGGGGTAAAATCCGCAAGATTGCCTAGGAGAAAACGGCAGGTGTTGCGGATGCGGCGGTAGGCGTCCACAAGGCGGTTCAAAATCTGCTCGGAAATGCGGATGTCTTCCCGGTAATCCACTGAGGAAACCCAGAGCCGCACAATCTCGGAGCCGAATTTTTCAATCAGTTCCTGGGGGGCGATGACATTGCCCACGGATTTGGACATCTTGCGCCCTTCGCCGTCCACCACATAGCCGTGGGTCAGCACGGCCTTGTACGGCGCGCCGCCTCGCGTGCCCGCGCAGGCCAGGAGGGAGGAATGGAACCAGCCCCGATGCTGATCGGAACCTTCCAGATACATATCCGCGGGAAAGCGCAACTCCGGGCGTTGCTCCAGCACAGCGGCGAAACTGGTGCCGGAATCAAACCAGACGTCCAGGATGTCCGTCTCCCGCTTCCAGCGGCTTGCCCCGCAGTGCGGGCAGGCAAGGCCCCTGGGCGCGATATCGGCCATGTCGGCCTCATACCAGTAGTCACAGCCGGCGGGATGCCCGGCGAAACGCTCCGCCATGTCATGCATCCAGGCGGGGTCATTCCAGGCTTCTCCGCAGTTTTCGCAGAGCAAAGCCATAATGGGCACGCCCCACTGCCGCTGGCGCGAGATGCACCAGTCCGGCCGGGATTCTATCATGTTGTGGATGCGCTCCCCGCCCCAGGCGGGAATCCAGCGCACATCGTTGTTGATGAGTTCAAGGGCGCGCCGCCGCAGGCCGTTTTTTTCCATGCTGATGAACCACTGGGTGGTGGCGCGGAAAATAACGGGATTTTTGCACCGCCAGCAATGCGGATAGGAGTGGGTCAGCCCGCCCCGCCAGAGCAGGGCGCCGGCTTCCTCCAGTTTTTCCACCACCCGCGGATTGGCCTCCATGACGTTCAGGCCGGCGAAAAAAGGCACTGTGGGCAAAAAACAGCCCGCGTCGTCCAGGGGGGAGTATATGTCCAGCCCGTATTTCAGGCCGATTTCATAGTCCTCCCGCCCGTGGCCCGGCGCCGTGTGCACGCAGCCCGTACCCGCGTCCAGGGCCACATGAAGGCCCAGGGTCAGGGGCGACGGCCTGTCATAAAAAGGATGCCGGGCGGCCAGCCCTTCCAGCTGCGCGCCGGCGGCGCGGCCCAGCACACGCGGGTTCTCCCAGCCGAAAATCCCGGCGCAGAACCCAAGGCGCTCCTCGGCGAGCAGATATTGCCCGCCGCCGGCTTCCACCAGCGCGTACTCAAATTCCGGGTGCAGGCAGACGGCCATATTATCCGGCAATGTCCAGGGGGTTGTGGTCCAGATGACCACGTGGGCCCTGCTGGGGTCGGCCTGGGGAAAAATCCGCGCGAGTCCGGCATCCGCCAGGGGAAAGGCGACATAGACGGAGGGGGATGCGTGGTCGTGGTACTCCACTTCCGCCTCGGCAAGGGCCGTACGGCAGGAGCAGCACCAGTAAATGGGCTTCTTGTCGCGCACTACGCCGCCCTTTTCAACAAAGCGGGCCAGTTCCCGCGCGGTGGCCGCCTCGTAGGCCGGGTCCATGCTCAGGTAGGGGGCCCGCCAGGCGGCGAACACGCCCAGACGCCTGAATTCCTCGCGCTGCACGTCAATCCATTGGGCGGCATATTCCCGGCAGAGACGGCGCACGGCGGCGGGCGGCAATGTCCGCTTCTTCTCCTTCAGGCCCTGCTCCACCTTGTGTTCAATGGGCAGGCCGTGGCAATCCCATCCCGGCACGTAGCGGGCCGCCTGACCCTGCATGTTGCGGGACTTGACGATAATGTCCTTGAGTATCTTGTTGAGGGCCGTGCCCAGATGAATGTGGCCGTTGGCGTAAGGCGGCCCGTCGTGCAGAATGTATGCGCCCAGGCCCCGGGCCTGGGCCGCGGCCGTCATGGCCTCGTAGGCTCCGATCTCTTCCCATTGCCGGATAATTTCCGGTTCGCGCCGCACCAGATTCGCCTTCATGGGAAAATCCGTCCGCGGCAAATTCAGCGTCGCTTTGTAGTCGCTCATGCCTGATTCCCGTAACTGGAGCATTTCAACGTTATAGCATGTTCACTTTGAAATGCCTGCTTGACGGCGAAGCACGTTCGCCTCGCAAGCATTTCAGTGAAATTGCTCTAAAAAACACGCCGCAGGACTTTGCCCATCGGCAAAAATTTCAAAGTAAGGTAGTATGCTGAAAACCGGCGCAAAGTCAAGACGCGCCGCCCTGCCGGGCAGCGTTAAAAGCCGCTCGGAATTTGATTATTGAGATGGCTTCTATGGCATTTTCACTTTGAAATGCTTGCTTGACGGCGAAGCACGTTCGCTTTTCGGCGGCCGTGCCAGCATATCCTCCAGACGCGCCACGGCTTCGCCGCCGTCCTCGCCCCGCTGCGCGGCAAAATGCGGCAAATTTTCCACCGCATCGCAGGGCCGCAGATAGGCCGGCTCAATATCCCCGTCAAAATATTCGCCATGCCGGGCCTGTATGCGCAGGGCGGCCGCAACGGGATTTGCGCATTCCGGCGCAAGGACAATCCGCTCTCCGCATGCTTCAAAAACGAAAGCATTCCGCGCAAGGCCGCTGCCGCACATATACACGGGCAGACGGCCACGCCAGAGAGACAGCGCGTCCGCCAGGGCTTCGCGCGGCGTGAGCAGCCGCGTCTCGTGCAGCGGCCACGGCGGTATTTCCGGGCCAAGGGACACAAAGGGACAAAAATGGACAAGATCGCGGCGGGCATGGGTGACAACGGCTATGCGCGCCTCAAAGGGCAGACGGCGGTTTACGGCAACAGTGGCGGCCAGGGATTGCAGGTAGTTCAGGCCCGCCAGACGCGCCCGTCCGGCGCGGCGCAGGGCCGCGGCCGTGGTCAGAACAAGCCGGATGCCGGTAAAGGAACCCGGCCCGTGAACGCAGGCCACCCGGCGAAAATCCCCCGCTTTTATCCCCAGAGCCGCGCATATCTCCCGCAGGGCCGGGGCAAGAATTTCCGTGCTCCGCCGGGGGAGATTCCATTCCTGAACGCAAAGGGGGACTTCATTGTCGGTGACGACAATCTGCAAAAGCCCCTCGGCCGCGTTCAGGACAAGTTCCAGGCCGGTGGAATACGCCTTCACGCTAGCCCGCGCCCTTTACAAGACGCCATATATCGTTGAATGTGGCCAGCAGCATCAGGCAGACCAGCAGGGCAAGACCCACGCGCACGGCGCAGCCCTGTACCTTTTTTCCCAGAGGGCGCCGGAAGATGGTCTCCCAGAGGCAAAAGACTATCTGCCCGCCGTCCAGCACGGGAATGGGCAGAAGATTCAAAATGCCCAGATTGACGCTGATCAGCGCCGTAAGGGCAAGCAGACCCGCCAGGCCCTCGTCGGCCTGCGCGCTCACAAGCTGCATGATCATGATGGGGCCGCCCACCTGATCCAGGGGCACCACCCTCTGCGCCAGTTTGACGAAACTCCGCCAGGTCAGGGAAATCATCCGCCCGGCCTGATTCGCCCCCTCCAGGGCGGCGCTCCGGAAATCCAGCGGCCGCACAACCGCCTTGCCCGTGGCCCGCACACCGATGAGCCAGGCGCTTTCCTCTTCGCCGAAGATGCTCTTGCGCACGGACTGGGAAGGCTGAACAACGACGTTCAAGGTGGTGAAATCCGTCCCGGCCCCGGGTGATGCCGGCCGGGCGATTTCCAGCAGGAGGGGGCTGCCTCCGCTGCCGTTTATGGCCTCGGCCAATGCGTCCCAACTCTCCACAGAGCCGCCGTTGACGCTGACGATGCGATCCCCGGCCTTCAGGCCGGCGGCCTCGGCCGGGCTTTTTTCATTGACGGCCCCGACTTCCGGCAGCATGGCTGCCGCTCCCCAGCCGAAGGCCAAAGCCCAGCAGAGCAGCCAGGCCAGAAGCATGTTGGCCAGAGGGCCGGAGGCGGCCACAAGCAGGCGCTGCCAGGCGGGACGCAGGGAAAAGGACTCTTCCGGGGTAAAACCCTCGGGAATTTCCTCATTATCTCCGTCCTCTCCCACCAGACTCACATAGCCGCCAAGGGGAACGAGGGACAGGGCATATTCCGTTTTGCCGCCCTTGAATTTCAGAATTTTCGGGCCAAAACCCAGGGAAAAGACCGAGACCCCCATGCCGAAGCCACGCGCCACGACAAAATGGCCGAGTTCATGAAAAAATATCAGCCCGCCCAAAACAATGATCACGGCGAGAACAGTGGTCATTTGCCGCCATCTCCTTCAGCCAGCCGGCACACCGCATCACGGCTGTGACGATCAAGCCGCATGATGCGCAATTCAAGGACGCTGACTTCGTTTTTCAGTTCACACATGTCCGCCGCCGCCAGGGCCGGCGTCAGAGACTTGCCCACAGCATCGGGATGAGCCGCGGCGTGGGCCTCCATGACCGCCCCGATCAGGCGGGGAATGTCCAGAAAGCCGACGGCCCCCCGAAGAAACAGTTCCACAGCGGCTTCATTGGCCGCATTCATGACCACGGAAAGCCCGCCGCGTCCGGACAAGGCCCGCCGCGCCAGATCAAGAGCCGGGAAGGCCTCCGGGTCGGCCTCGTGAAAAGTGAGCTGCCCTGTGCGCACCAGGTCAAGCCCCGGCGCGCCCGAAGGCTTGTTGAGCGGCCAGAGCAGGCAGTTGGCCAAAGCGGCCCGCATGTCCGGCGCGCCCATCTGGGCGAGCAGGGCGCCGTCTTCAAACTCCACCAGGGAATGCACCACGGACTGCGGATGCACCAGCACGCGAATCCTGGACGGGGGCACCCCATACAGATGAAAGGCCTCTGCTATTTCCAGGCCCTTATTCATCAAGGTCGCGGAATCTATGCTGATTTTCGTCCCCATGCGCCATATGGGATGCCGGATTGCCTGCCCGGCCGTGACGCTGGCCAGAGCTTCCCGCCCCTGGCCGAAAAACGGGCCGCCGGATGCCGTCAACAGAAGATGTTCCGCTTCCTGCCCGCGTCCGGCCAGGCACTGGAAAATGGCGTTGTGCTCGGAGTCCACAGGCAGAATCACGGCCCGCGTACGGCGGCAGATTTCCCGCACCAGATCCCCCGCCAGCACAAGGGATTCCTTGTTGGCCAGGCAGATGACCTTGCCGGCCAGGGCAGCGGCCAGGGTTCCGGCAAGGCCGGCCCCACCCGACTGGGCCGAGAGAACCGTGCCCGCCTCCGGCAGGGAGGCCAGTTCCGCATAGCCGGCCGATCCTTCCAGGATGCGCGGCGCGTAGCCCGGGGGCAGCAGTTCCCTGAGCTTGCGCGCGGCCTCCGCCTTCAGCACCGCCAGGCAGGGTGGACGAAAACGCACCGCCTGCTCCGCCAGCCGCTCCACATTGCCGGCGCAGGACAGACCCGCCACCTCGAATCTGCCGGCATGCCTTTCAATGACGTCTAGGGCGCTGCGTCCTATGGAACCCGTGGAACCCAGAATGACCACGCTCCGCGGCCATGTCCGCCGCCACGTTTCAGAAGGCGGCGAGGAAATGTAGGAAATATTCGGGCCGCCGAGGCCGGGCCAAAGTTCCGCCATGCCTGTCCTCAATCAAAAGAAGAAAAACCACTGATCCACCACCGCCACCATGGGCATGGCGAAGAGGATGCTGTCCGTTCTGTCCAGCATGCCGCCGTGGCCGGGCAGGATATTTCCGGAATCCTTGACCTTGACGGAACGCTTCAGGGCTGATTCAAAGAGATCCCCCAACTGGGCGAAGGCATTGAGGGCTATGCCCAGCAGGGCGAAGGAAAACCAGCCGAGTTTGCCCAGGGCGGCCCCATAGACGGAGCAGAAAATGACGCAGGCCGCGAGACTGCCGATGGCCCCTTCCGAGCTTTTGTGCGGGCTTACGCGCGGCCAGAGCTTGTGCCGCCCCCAGCGCGTGCCCACAAACCAGGCGGCGGTGTCTGATACGCCGACGGCGGCCAGCACAAAAATAAGCTTCACGTTGGAAAGATAGGTTGCCGGCAACAGCAGCAGAGGGATATAGGCAAGCCCCACCAGAAATATGCCGCTGGAGGCGAAGGCGCTGTCCTCTTCCACCACATCCCAGCGGAAGAGAAAACTCATGGAGGCGAGGACAAAACCGGCCCCCAGACAGACAAGGGCATCCTGCGGGCGGCGGTTCCAGGTCAGCACGATCATGGCGCAGCCCAGGGCAAGGCCGCACAGGCGACTGACCAGGCGCCTCCCCCGTCCCCAGAAGAGGGAATAAAATTCCCACAGGCAGACGGAGGACACCAGCAACACGGCGAAAAGCAACAGCCAGCCCCTGACGGAGAGGACAAGGCCGATCACGGCGATCAGCGCGATGCCTGTGATCAGGCGGGGAATTTCCTGAATGCGGACAGCGGAACTCATACGCGAATCCTTTGTTCAGATTTTTCCAAAGCGCCGCGAGCGCGCGGCATAGACCTCAAGAGCGGCGCGCAGGTCTTCTTCCCTGAAGTCCGGCCAAAGCACCGGCGTAAAATACAATTCCGCATAGGCGCACTGGTAGAGCAAAAAATTGCTCAGACGCTGCTCTCCGCCGGTGCGTATCAAAAAATCAGGATCAGGCTGCCCGGCGGTATACAATCGCTCGGCAAGCCTTTGCTCCGTCACGTCTTCGGGGCGTGCGCCCTCAAGAATGAAACTTCGCGCCGCGCGGGCAAGCTCCGACCGCGCCCCGTAATTGAGGGCGAGATTGAGCGTCATATCCCCGCCCCCGGCCGTACGCCTGATCCCGCGCTCAAGGGCCGCGCGCGCGGCAAGGGGCAAAGCCGCCATGTCGCCCAGCACGTTCAGGGCAATGCCTTTTTCCTCCATGAGAGGAACTTCCCTGCCCAGAAATTCCCCGAGCAGGCTGAAAAGATGCCGTATTTCCGCCTTGGGGCGGCCCCAATTCTCGCTGGAAAAGGCATACAGCGTGACATGGCGGATGCCTGTGGCCCGGCATTGGGTCACCACGCGGCGCACAGCCTCGGCCCCGGCTCGGTGCCCCTCCGCGCGCGGCCTGCCGCGCGCTTCGGCCCAGCGCCCGTTGCCGTCCATAATAAGGGCAATATGGGCCGGCAAAGTATGGTCCATCAAATATCCATAATTTCTTTTTCTTTGGCCACGCACTTTTTGTCCACGTCGGCCACGAATCTGTCCGTGAGCTTCTGTACGTCTTCGGCGCCCTTTTTCAGCTCATCCTCGGTGATCTGTTTGTCTTTCTCGAATTTTTTCAGATTCTCGTTGGCGTCGCGGCGCACATTGCGCACGGCGATCCTGCTTTCCTCGCTGTATTTGCGGGCCACCTTCACAAGCTCCTTGCGGCGTTCCTCCGTGAGGGGCGGCATGACAATGCGGACAATCTTGCCGTCATTGACAGGGGTAAGGCCCAGATCGGACTTGAGCAGGGCTTTTTCCACAGCGGCAAGGCCGCCTTTGTCCCAGGGCTGAATGGTGATGGTGCGGCTGTCCGGCACGGCGATGGAGGCCATCTGCCCTATGGGCGTGGGCGTACCGTAATAATCGGCCTTGATGTCTTCCACCAGGGCGGTGGAAGCCCGGCCCGTGCGGAGTTTCGAAAAATCGCGCATCAGAACGGCCATGGCTTTTTCCATGCGCTCCTCGGCATCCAGAAGCGTACTTTCGACATCCATAATGGTCTTCTCGCTTTGGTAAAAACGGTTAACAGCGTCTCCGGTCAGCGGCTCCCATCAATGGTCGCTGACAATCGTGCCCACCTTTTCGCCCAGAACCACACGGCGGATATCCCCGCCGAACATGCGGCAGACAATGACAGGCACGTTGTTGTCTCTCACGAGAGCAAAGGCTGTGGAATCCATCACGCCCAGATGACGGGCGAGGGTTTCGTCATAGCTCAGCCGGTCGAATTTGACGGCGTCGGCGTGAAGAGCCGGGTCTTTGTCGTAAATGCCGTCCACCTTGGTGGCCTTGATGATGGCCGTGCATTTGAGTTCCATGCCGCGCAGCACCGCCGTGGTGTCGGTGGTGAAATAGGGATTGCCGGTACCCCCGGCGCAGATCACCACGCGTCCCTTTTCCAGATGGCGGAGGGCGCGACGGCGAACATACGGCTCGCAGACCTCGCGCATGGTAATGGCCGAAAGCACGCGCGTGGGATAGCCCTGCTTTTCCAGCATGTCCTGCACGGCAAGGGCGTTCAGCACCGTGGCCAGCATGCCCATGTAGTCGGCCGAGGATCGCTCCATGCCCTTGGCGGAGGCCGACAGCCCGCGAAAAATATTGCCGCCGCCGATCACAAGGGCCATTTCCGCCCCCATGTCCAGCACGGTTTCGATTTCACCGCAAACAGCGGACACCGTCTCCGGATCAATGCCGATCTTCTTGTCTCCGGCCAAAGCCTCGCCGCTCAGTTTGAGCAGCACTCGCCTGTATATGGGTGTCGGCATGTCCGCTCCCGCTGTTTGCTGAATGTGCGGCGCGCCAATACGCCGCGAAAATGCTCCCGGCCTTTTTCAACGCGCTGTTGTGCGAAACGCGGCGAGCATAGCAAAAAACCTCCGCGTCTCAAAGAGATTATTTTGGGGATCAAGACTGTCAATTATCAAGAGTTGTTACGGCAAAACGGCCATTCCTGGACGTCCAGCGGCACGCTCAGGACGATTTCCTCAAGGGCGCGGAGCACATTGCCGCGCTGATGGGGTGAAAAGACAAGCTTGAGAAGAGCCGTTTTACGTTCCAACACGGTGAAATAGGCCAGATTTTCGTAAGATTCCAGCAAAAAACGGAAAAGGGCCGTGTGCTCGCGCGCAAGGCGGATGAGCAAAAAATCGCTCTCTTCCTGCTCCGGCAGAGGCGATGCGGACAAGGCGGCACAAGCGGTCTTCACCACGCGCGGGCGGCCTCCGCGGGCTCCGGCGCGCCCGATTGCAGCATTGCGTCCGCCCGTTCAAAGAGATTCAAAAGAATGGTGTTGGAAACCAGCATGCCGCCGCGCGTCAGACTCAGGTAGCCGTTGCGTATGCGTATGAGCTTGTTCTCGTGCATGGCCTGGATGAGCTTTTTATTGCCGGAAAGAAGATCGCGGCCCGTGATGTCCTTCCATGATTTCAGGCGCAGGCCCCGCGCCGTGCGCAGGCGCAGCATGAGCGTCTCCAGGGCGCGCGCGCCGGGGGTAAGCTTTTCCGCGTTGTCGTCAAGGCGGGCGGCGCTGACCCTGTTCGCCCAGGCCCGCTGATCGGAAGGATTTGTCCAGCGCCGCCCGGCAATGGTGGAGGTGGCTGAAGGCCCCATCCCCAGATAGTCCTGCCCTTCCCAGTAGCCGAGATTGTGGCGGCACTGAAACCCCATGCGCGCGAAATTGGAAATTTCGTAGTGCAGATACCCGCTGGCCTCCAGAAAAGCCGAACCCTCCATAAACATGATGCTTTGATCGCGCTCGGGGGGCAGAGCCGCGCGGCCTTCCCCGACGGCCAGTTCCAGCGCCGTTCCCGGCTCAAGAGTCAGGCCGTAAGCGGAAATATGGTCCGGATTCATGCGGACGACATCCTTGAGGGTTTGCAGCCATTGGCGTATGCCCTGGCCGGGCAGACCCCACATCATGTCCAGGTTGATATTGGCAAAGCCGGCTTCGCGCGCGACAAAGGCCGCGTGCAGGCTGTCCTTGCCCTTGTGCGCCCGCCCTATGGCCCTCAGCATGTTTTCATTCAGCGTCTGGATGCCGATTGACAAACGATTGACGCCGGCCGCCCGGAATTCAGCCGCCCGCGTTGCCGAACGCAGGGATTCCGGATTCGCCTCCAGGGTTATTTCCGCCCTGGCGCCGAGGTTGAAACGGCTGGCCAACCGATCCAGCACAATGCCCACGATGCGCGGCGGCAAAAGGCTCGGCGTGCCGCCGCCCCAGAAAACCGTCTGAATTTCCGCGCCGCCGAAGCGATCGGCCCAGTGGGCAAGCTCCAGCAGAAGCGTATCCACATAATCACGCACCAGCGGCGAACCGGCCGCTTCAACTCCCCGCCCCAGCGCGGTGGACTGAAAGGCGCAGTAACTGCAGCGTGTGCGACAGAAAGGAACATGGATATAGACAATCATGAAAACGTCCAAGCAAAAATTATGCCATATGCCTGTTTTCTTCGAACAACAGTTCCCGCCACAGGGGCAAGGCCGGATTCAGTTCCAGATAATCCGGCGGCGGGTTGAGCGGCTCGGCCTCATCCAGGGCGCGACGCACGTCTTCGAGGCTTTTCGTGCGCCGCAGACCCGGCATATCCCGCAGGGGGCAGAGGTCAAAATCCCCTTCCGGAGGCATGACCATAACGGGCAGCCCCATGATGGCCGCGTCGAGGGCGGCTGTGGTGGAGTTTGAAGCCCACACGAGTACTCCGGGCCGCAGATGCTCGGCCAAAGCCCCCTGGGCCTCCGCGATTTCCTCCGCTTGTCCGCCCAGCATCTCCCGCAGGCATGCCCGCACGGGCAAATAGGGATGCGGCTTTACCGCGACCCGGCATTGCCCGAACAGCCCGGCCTTGACCGCCTCGGCAAGCAGAGCCAGATGAAGGCGGGTTTCGTCCTCGAAAAACCCCGTGACCACAAGCACCTTGCGAGGCCGCCCCGGAGAGGCGATTTTTTTCTCTCCGGCCAGATAGAGATAGCGCAGGGCTTCAACCTTTCCCAGGCGCTCGGGCGGCAGGCCGGCCTCCCGCCATTGGGAGCAGGCGCTTTGCCCGTTGCCGCGCACGGCGTCCGGCTGGAAAGCCGCGCAATCCGGCGCGCTGAAGGTGCGCGGATCGTCAAAATAACGAAAATCCGCCGGGCGTATGACGGAATGCTGGGCCCCGAAAACAGGCCCGGCCTTGGCCGCGTGAACGGCCTGGGTGAGCATGCGCTCCCAGGGGCAGTTCTCCAAGGGAAAAAGCGTCCAGCGCAAAGGGCCGGTCAGGCGCGCCCAACGCTGAAAGGCCCGCTGTTGCAGGCAGCGCTCCAGGCAGCGCCAGCCGCGGAAGGATTCCGCCCAGTGGGGGGCAAGCCTGTCCCAGAAATTAAAACGGGAGCCGGCGAAACAAAAGGCCGGGCGCAAAGGCCGCTCCAGGCGAAAGGAGACGGCGGCAAGGCGCACGAAGCGCCATAAGGCCGCCGCCACATCCCGGAAGGAGAGAAATTCCTCCAGGTAATGGAATGACGCGCCGTCCTGGCCTTCCCGGCGGAAGCGGTCCCGCAGGGCGATGCATTGCTCCAGGCTGAGATCGGGCGAGGGAAAACGAATAAAAAGCCAGTGCAGGTTTTCGGCCGCCCTGCCGTCCGGCCCGGCCAGCAGATCGTGCAGGCTCTCAAAATAACGGGAGCGAAAACGCCCCTTTTCCGCCGCCCGCAGGTCAATATTGGGATAATAGGTCGCAATGGCCCGCCCCTGGCCCCGCGTGGGCGGCAGGGAAGCGAAAAAGGGCAGCTTGCGCTTCACCCGCCACAGCCAGTGGGCGAAACGCGCTACGGCCCGCAGGGGCGCCGGGCAGGCGCGGTACAGACGCGCCAGGGTTCCCCCGCCGCCAATTTTGCCTCCGGAGAGGCCTTTCTGCCGGAAAACACGCCCGGAAGCGGCGCACAGGGCGGCCAGGCTCCGGACGAGGGCGCCATCCCCGCCGCAAAGACACAGCCGGGCCACGCCCTGTTCGTCCATAAGGCGTTCCAGAACGCGCAAACGGTATATGTCGTACAGGCCCGGCGTCATCTTTGGGTGGCGCTCATACAGGGGAGAGCACCACCACAGCGAAAGCTCCTCTCCGCAACGCAGCCAGTCCTGCGTCTCGCGCCCGGCCACGGGCCGGCGCGCGAAATCATAGGCCCAGGCCGCGTGCTCGGCGCGCACGGTCACAAGTTCGTCATGAAGGCGGGCGGGCAGGGAAATATGCCCCCGGGGCGCATCCCAGGCGTCAAAATACACCATCAGGCCGGCGGCGGCTCCTTGCGGCGGGCGCGCACGGCCGGCCAGCAGAAACAATTCTTTCGCGTCTTCCATGGACGCGAGCATACCTGAAAAGGCGGCCCCTGTCCAAACGAAGGTCAGGGGCGGCCAGACGGCCAGGCTGGCTGGCCTGTCACGGCGATACGGGAAGACATATGCGCGCCAGGGGCATTTTGACGGCTCACGCCACAAAAACGTCCAAAGAGGAAAGATGTTTGCCGGGGAATGTAACACGAATAAAAAAAAAATAGTAAAAAATGCTTGCGCGGCATTCCGCTCTCGGATAGCATCCCGACATGCGATGATGGCGCCATACGCAAATGTGAACGTTCACGCTTGCCGTTGGACACACCCTGTCCAAAGACGCCACAACAAGCAAGGAGACTGCATTATGTGGAAAATACTCTGCGCCGCCACGGCGCTTGTCGCCCTCTGCGCCGGACAGGCCGGAGCGCATTTCGGCATGGTCATTCCCTCATCTTCTACCGTGACGCAAAAAAAAGAAGCCGTGCTCACCCTTGACATAGCCTTTGCCCATCCCATGGAGCACGAGGGTATGGACATGGCCAGGCCCAAAGCCTTGACCGTGACGCGCAATGGCCAGAAAGAGGATATCGCGGCGCGACTCGCCCCGGCCACCCTGATGAAGCACAAGGCCTGGAGGGCGGGTTATACCCTGGACAAGCCCGGCGTGTACCAGTTCGCCATGACGCCCGAGGCGTATTTTGAACCGGCGGAGGACAAATATATCGTGCACTATACCAAGGCCGTTGTGGCCGCCTTTGGAGATGAGGACGGCTGGAGCGAACCGGTGGGTTTGCCGGCGGAAATCGTGCCCCTGACGCGCCCCTTCGGCAATTACGCGGGCAACGTGTTCCGCGGGATTGTGCTTGTCAACGGCAAGCCTGCATCCGATGTGGATGTGGAAGTGGAATACTACAATGCCCACGGCCGCCGCGCGGCCCCCAATCCGTATCTTGTAACCCAGGTCGTCAAAACCGACGCCAACGGCATCTTCGTCTTCGGTATTCCCTGGGCCGGATGGTGGGGCTTTGCGGCCCTGAGTGAAAGCGGGGCAAAGCAGGACTACAAGGGTGTGCCCAAGCCCGTGGAAATAGGCGCTGTTCTGTGGACGGAATTCGCCGATCCCGGCTCAAAAAACCCACGCGGCAAATAATCCATGCACATCTCCGAGGGCGTTCTTTCTCCGGCCGTTCTGGGTTCCGGGGCCGCTTTGGCGGCCCTGGGCACGGCCATCGGCCTGCGCCGCCTGGACTATGACAGACTCATGACGGTGGCCCTGCTCTCGGCGGCCTTTTTTGTGGGTTCCCTTGTCCATATCCCTGTGGGGCTGGGGAGTGTGCATCTTGTCCTCAACGGGCTTCTCGGCGTACTGCTGGGCTGGGCCGCATTCCCCGCGATTCTCGCGGCTCTGGCCTTGCAAGGCCTTCTCTTTCAGTACGGCGGACTGACGGTGCTCGGCGTAAATACGTTCAACATGGCCTTTGCCGGCGTACTGGCCGCCCATGCCCGCAAAGGAATCGCCCGCCTGCTGCCCGGCCCCGGCGGACAGCGGACGGCGGACTTCTGCGGCGGCGCTCTGGGCGTGGCCCTGGCCGGATTTTTCACGGCGGCGGCCCTGGCCTTCAGCGACGAAGGCTTTCTCACGGCAGCCAAACTGCTCTTTCTGGCGCATTTGCCCGTTATGGCCGTGGAGGGCGTCATCACCCTGTTCACTGTATCCTTTATCGCGCGTGTGCGTCCGGAGATGCTGAATCTGTGAAAATCCTCCCCGCCTTTGTGACGGCCCTGCTTTTGCTGAGCGCCGCCCCGCTCCTTGCCCACCGCGTGAACATCCACGCCTGGGTTGAGGGCCGTGACGTACAGGTACGTTGCGCCTTCAGCCGCGCCTCGCCGGCCAAAAACGGCCGCGTCACGGTATATGACGCCTCCAACGGGCAGGAATTGCTCAACGGCCTCACCGACGGCGAGGGGGCTTTTCGTTTTCCCGTGCCCGACGAAGCGCTGAAAAACGGTCTGCGCATCCGGATAAACGCCGGCGAGGGCCATGAAAACCAATGGCTTATGGAAGCCGGTGAATTTGCCGCGGCCGTCGGCGCCCCGGATTCGTCGCCCGGAATGCCCGGCGAAATGCCCGGCCAGGAACAAAAGGCGCAGGACGCGGATACCGCCGAAATGAACGCAAGGCCGTATAATGAAGATCTCCGGCGCATCGTCTCGGAAACGCTGGACGCCGGACTCGCCCCCCTGCGGCGCGATCTGGCCGCCCTGACCAATCCCGAACCCGGCCCCAGGGAGATTGTGGGCGGACTGGGCTGGCTTGTCGGCCTGGCCGGCATCATTCTTTATTTCAGGGGCGGACGCCGGCCGTGAACACCGCCGTCCGCAAGCCGCGCGGTCTTGACTTGCGCGATTTTGACCCGCGCGTCCGGCTTGCCCTGGCCGCTCTGGCCGCCCTCTGCCTGGCCCTTGTGCGGCAAATTCCCTCAAGCCTGCTCGGCCTTGCCCTCGGCCTCGCCCTGCTCGGCCTTGCGCGCCCGCCCCTGGCCGCTCTGCTGCGACGCCTGGCGGCGATAAATGTTTTTGTGCTTTTTCTCTGGTGCGTGTTGCCCTTTACCGCGCCCGGCGAACAAATCCCCCTGGGGCCATTGGATGTCAGTTCCGACGGCGCACGGCTGGCCCTGCTCATCAGCTTCAAGGCCAATGCCGTTTTCTGCGTCTTTCAGGCCCTGGCCAACGACATCTCCCCCGCAGAGGCAGGCTGCGCCCTGAAACGCCTCGGCTGCCCCGCCAAACTGATCTTTGTTTTTCTGCTCACAGGCCGTTATGTCCATCTGCTGACGGAAGAATGGCGAAATCTCATGGCAGCGGCCAAATTGCGCGCTTTCGAACCGCGCGCCGGGCTGCGCGCCTGGCGCGTCATGGCCTGTCTGCTGGGGCTGCTGCTGGTGCGCTGTTACGACCGCTCCCGCCGCGTCAACGAGGCCATGCGCCTCAGGGCCTTTACGGGCAATTTCAGAACAGTGACCGAATTCCGGGCGCGCGGGGCGGACGCCGCGCTGGCGGCGGCGGTTTTCCTGTACCTCGCGGGCATCGGCCTGACTGAAGCGGGGTTCCTCCATGCCTGAAGCGACACGCTCCGGGCTCAAGCAGGCGGAAGCCGTCTTCAGCCTGGAACGCGTCCACGTCTCCTTTACCCAGGGGCAAGCCAACAAAGAAGTGTTGCAAGACGTCAGTTTTGCTCTTTTTCCGGGTCAGCGCGTCGCCCTTTACGGCCCCAACGGCAGTGGAAAAACCACGCTCTTTCGCTGCATTACGGGCCTGGTGCGCCCCAAGCGGGGGCTGGTGCGCTTTCACGGCGAAATTGTACGAACGGAAAAAGATTTTCTCCCTTTGCGCCGTAAGGTGGGTTTTGTGCTGCAACAGGCCGAGGATCAGCTCTTTTTCCCCACAGTGCTGGAAGATGTGGCCTTTGGCCCCCTCAACCTCGGCCTTGCCCCGGAAGCGGCGCGGGAGCGCGCCCTGGCCACCCTGGCCGGCCTTGACCTTGCCGGCTTTGAAAACCGGCTCATTCACCAGCTTTCAGGGGGAGAGAAAAAACTTGTCTCCCTGGCCGGAGTGCTTGCCATGCAGCCGGAGGCGCTTTTGCTGGATGAACCCACCAGCGGCCTGGACAACGCGGCGCAGGAACGCCTGACGGAAATACTGCGCCGCCTGGACACGCCGCGCGTCGTCATTTCCCATGACTGGGATTTCCTCGCCCAGGTCGCCGGGGAATTCCTGACCATACAGGACGGACGCCTGAGCGGTTTCTCCCCGTCCTTCGCCCACGCCCATATGCACGCGCATCCCCTGGGCAACAAACCGCACGGGCATTAGGGCAATTTCACCATAAGACGGCTTCCATTACATTACATACTATTTCTGACGCCATCATGCGCTATGCTCTCGTCGTTTGCCGGAATTTTTTGGGGGGAACCCCGTACCGGGCGATGAACGCCTTGGTGAAATGCCCTGGGCTTGAAAAACCGCAATCATAGGCGATGTCCGTAATGTTTTTGCCGTCCGACTCAAGGAGGTTGCGAGCCAGCCTCAGACGCTCACGGCGAAGAATGCCGAAAACCGTCTCGCCGTATATATGGCGAAAAAGCCTGGTCAGCCTGCCGCGGTTGACTCCCACCGAAGCGGCGAGGCTGGCGAGGCTCGGAGGGGCTGTCACATCCTGAAGCAATAACCTGTGCGCCCTGTATGCGGCGCGGCGCTCCGCCGAGGTGACACGTTGCCGGCTGGCGGAGTCGGGGCCGAGCAATTCCAGCAATTTGTAAAGCAATTCATATTTCTTGGCGGCGAGAAAAATTTCTGATATGCATCCTCTCTGCCGGTATGAAATAATTTGCTCCAGCAGCATATTTATTCCAAAATGCAATTGGAAACGTTCAATATGCGGCCTTGACGCTCCGCAAGCTGAAAGCAATTCTCCGTGAAACAAAGGGACGATTCCAATCGTGTCCGGCTAAGGGGTGTTAAATATGTTCAAAATCTCCAAGATTTATGCTACAAAAAAAGCTACACAAACCCTTGCAGCTCAAGGAGATTTTGAACATGGCTCATGCTGCCA
>JAITGC010000066.1 GCA_031280915.1 Desulfovibrio sp.
GGCGGGGAATTGCCACCCGATATGCAAAGCTGCTCACATCTTTCGAGGCTGCCGTACAAATACGCTGCATAGCACTTTGGTTAAATGTTTTAGCTTGAACTCGTGTAGACACTATCTAGCTGTATGTTTAGGAAAACAGCGAGAGGGTTTTTGTGCTGGAACGGCGGTGGGAGACAAGAGCACCTTCATGGCATAATTGTCTGATGTCTTCCAGAAAGGGGGATGGAGCTAACTTGAGGGAACGGCCGTAAAGTCTGCGGTTTACGGCGCGCGTGAGAAAAATGCGCCGCGCGGCCCGCGTTAGCCCCACATAGAGCAGACGGCGTTCTTCCTCCACGTCGCATTGGTTCTGTTGAGCGCCGGATATGTCCGAGTCGTCCGTCTCCGGGCCGCCCGGCCTTTTGCCCAAGAGTGCCGGTCTGCGCAACGGCAAAATGCCGTCTTCCAGGCCAGGCAGGAAAACAGCTTCAAATTCCAGCCCCTTGGCGGCATGCAGTGTAAGTATCTGCACATGTTCGGCCTTGATGTTCGCCTGCTCCGCTTCACGTAACCAGTCCGGCCCGGCCGCCTCGGAGGAAACGGCTTTCTCTTCCAGGGCCGGGGCCAGGCAGGGTATACCCTCCCGTTCCAGGGCGGCGCGCAAGAGGGGCATTTGGGACTTCAAGCGCACCAGCACGGCAATGGAACCAGGGGAAAACTGTTCCTCAAGAGAATGGGCGGCTCTTCTGTCAAGCAGCGTGTGGGAGGTGGCGCCGAGCAGATTTTTGATGTTGTCCGCTATGGTCGCCGCCTCGAACCTGTCGTCAGGGGCGACAAAGCTGTCCAGGCGGCAAGGCAGGGATTTCGCCGCCGTTAATTTGCCGCATTTGCCGCGTCCTTTGAGGAGAGTTTGAGCCAAGGCGAGTACGCCTTGGCCGGCACGGAAGCTCTTGCCCAGTTGGAGAATTTGCAGCCTAGGCCAGAAAAGGCGCAAGGCCTCCTCGCAGTGCGCCCTGGCGCCGCGAAAGCCGTAAATGGCCTGATCCGGGTCGCCAATGGCGAAAAAGCCTTTGCCGTCGGGCGGCAGCATGTCCCGTACAAGTTCAAGCTGCATGGGGGAGAGATCCTGCACTTCGTCCACCAGTACATGGAGGGGGCGCTCCCCAGGAGGCTGCTCCCGGAGGTGCTTTTTCAGAAAATCAAGTAAATCCTGATAATCCAGAAGGCCCGGAGAGGCGGCTTTGCGCTGCCTGTATCGCTCCGCGTGGAGCGCCGTTTCCGGCGCAAGAGTGGAACAGCTTTCGCCGGCCAGGGACATGGCTTCCCACAGAGCACGCTGTTTGCGTCGGGGAAGTGAGCCGTTGGCTTCGCGGAACAGGGCAAAGGCCTCGTCTTCCGACAGGAGGGAGATTTGCGGCTGGCGGCGGCTCAGTATACTGAAGGCCAGGCCGTGCAGGGTGTCGCAACGCGGCGGACTTGGATGCCCCGGCAAGGCCGAGGCCAGCCGTTGGCGCATTTCCAGGGCCGCGCGGCGGGTGAAGGTGACAGCCATGATGCGCTGGGGGTCTTCTCCCCGTTCAAGCAGCCATTGCAGCCGGGCCACGAGGATTTTTGTCTTGCCGGCCCCCGGCCCGGCGAGAACAAGGGCCGGGCCGGGCCAGACGGTGAGGGCGGCGTGCTGTTCCCCAGTGAGAGCGGCGTCTTTATCGCTGCGGTCAGCCTCTTCGACATAGGGAGCCCGCCAGCATGGGGCATCTGGGGACGGGCGCTTCAGTCCTTCCGCAGAGGCGTTTTTTTCGGGTGGCGTTTTTTCGGAAACCTCCTCATGACCCTGTTTTTGCGTGAAAAAAAGCAAGGGGCCGTTGCGCATCCGGCGCAGTTCGTCGGGGGCAAAAACGCGTGCCGAGCCGTATTCCCCGTCGTAGCCGCCCTTGCGGATAATGTCTCCGCGCCGCATGCGGCTCACGGCTTCGCCAAGAACGTCCCAGTGCGCGCCTATGGCCGTTTCCGGCAGGATGCTCAAAATGTGCAGTTCCGGGCCGAGAGTGCGCAGCAACTGCGCGTGACGCTCCTGAACCTTGCGGCTTTGCGCGCCCGCGCCGAGAATCTCGGAGAGCAGTTCGGCCAGGGGAATGACGGGCCTTGCCTGTGGTTCGTGGGGCAAATCATGGGGGGGAGTCTCGCGGTCGGCAAGTTCCAGTACGCGGTGGAGCACACCGATGGTCAGGGGTTTGCCGCAGATCGGGCAGATGTTTTTGAGCGCCGCGGACTCCTGTGGTTCCAGCACGATGTTGCAGGCCCTGTGACCGTCAAGGTGGTATTTGCCTTCTTCCGGGCAAAATTCGAGGGTGCCGAGAAATTCGCAGGCCCCCTGGGGGTCGGGACACCTTGCCGCCGAGGCGCGCAACGCGCCGAACATGCCGTCAAAGGAGGGCGTCCCTGAAAAGAAGTTGGCCTCACGGCCGAGATTGGCCGTGGAATGGGCGTCAGAATTGGAGATAAGGGCGTGGCCGTCTAGGGCACTGATGCGGCGGTTCATGTCCGGGTCGGAAGAAAGGCCGGTTTCCAGCGCGAAAATATACGGCGAAAGATCGCCGAAACAGTCTTGCAGGGAGTCAAAACCGGATTTTGAGCCGAAAAGCGAAAACCAGGGCGTCCAGATATGCGCGGGGATGAGAACAGCGCGGGGAGAGGCTTCCAGAACAAGTTCCAGCAGATCGCGGCAGTCAAGGCCGAGAATGGGGCGGCCGTCGGCGTTGAGATTGCCGATGCGGCCCAGGCGCTGGCTGATGTGGTCGGCATCGTCAAGGGTCGGCGCAAAGACAAGGGAGTGTACCTTGCGCACCTTGCCGTGGCGTTTGTAAATGGAACTGATTTCGGCCTGCGGACAAAACAGGGGCAAGGCCTCGGCCATGTCCCCGGCATCCGCTCCTGCCGCCATTGCCGGCAAACCGGCGGCTTCCCCGGCCTCTGCCGTCAAACGGTACAGGCCGCTTGCTTCATCAAGGACAAGTTGTGAGCGCAGTTCTTCGCGCCACTGGGGGTGGGTGAAATCGCCGCTGCCGAGAACGTTGATTCCCTTGTCCCTCGCCCCCCTGGCGAGGTGGGGCAAGGTGATTGCCTTGCTGGTCGCGCGGGAAAAACGCGAATGTATGTGCAGATCGGCGATAAATGCCATGATCAGTGCAAATGCTCTATCAATTCGGAAACAGGCCGGCCGTCGGGCGCCCGCGCTCCGGGATTTATTTCCAGAAGCCGCCGCCAGGCCCGTTCGGCGTCTTCTTTTTGGCGCAAATCATGGTAAAAGACGACGCCCATGTTGAAGAGGGCATTTTCATGCCTGGGATTCAGGGCCGAGGCCTTGCGGAAACATTCGACAGCCTTGCTGAAATTGCCGGCGTCGCGGTGCATGATGCCCAGATCGGTGAGCACGTCGGGGTTGTCCGGCGCCAGTTGCAGAGAACGCTCATAGGCCGAAATCGCTTCCTTGGCCATGCCCGTGTCAAAGTAGAGGTTGCCGAGGCTGGTCCAGGCCTTGCTGTCCTGGGGATTGGTCAGGGTCGTCTTTTCCAGTTCCGCGATTTTTTGCGCCAGTTCGCGCGGCAGGGGAGTCGCGGGCCGCGCGGAGGCCGGCGGCGTCAGGGTTTTTTCCTTCTGTTCCGGAGAAGACTGCTTGCCCAATTCCTGGCGGATGGCCTGTTTCAGCTCCTCATCCGCGTCGGGAGAGTTCAGGGCGATGGTGAAGTGCTCAAGGCCGTGTTTCGGATCGTTGAGAAAATAGGTATGCAGTACGCCCAGGCTGTAGTGGAGAGGGCCTGTGGACTTGATGGCAATGGCCTTTTCAAAGACCTCCGCCGCCTCCTTGTGCTGCTTTTTGTTGTGCAGGACAATGCCCAGCAGGTACAGCGGGCGCTGATCCTGCGCGTTAAGGGCGGCACCGCGTTTGGCGAAGGTTTCCGCCGCGTCCCAGTTCTGTGCGGCCACCAGCGCCTCCGTAAGCTCCACTAGCAAATCAGCGTTGTTGGGCTCCTGGGCCAGCCGCTGCATAAGCGCGCCGATATTACGATCCATGCCGGCAGGCATGCCCGCTGTTGGCGCCGGCGCTCCCTGCATTGGCTGGGAGTTTTTAAAATTGCCGGCCAGGGCCGTAAAAAGCATTGCCCCAAAACCCAGCGCAAGGAAGAGTACAAGGGCGCGCGCATGGATGTTGGGCCGCATTGAAGTGTTGACGTCGGCTGCGACATTCATTGTTTTGTTCCTTGTCATTGATGTTCGGGGTGAAAGGCTTCCCACTGTTTGAGACGGGCGGCAAGGGCACGCTGTTCCAAGGCCAGAAAAATCAGATAAGCGCCGAGGCCGAGCCAGACAGCGGCGTTGGCGACAACAAGCCAGGTGACGGTATCCATGTGTTTTCCTTATACTTTAACATTATTCGCAGGGCATGGCCCAGGGTCTTCAAGCAAGGCGCATGGCCTATGGCCTATTGCGCCCTGCCGCGGAGGGGCCATTGCCTGCCCATAGCGTATCCATGCGGGCGCGTAGGTCAAGCTGGCCTTTACGCAGCCCTATGAGAGCCGCCCAAAAAAATCCCAAAGCAATGACGCAGGCCATGGCGGCCAACCTCATTTCCGGCTCAAGTCCTCCACCCTGCGCGCCGAAAACAGCCGGGTGGATTGAGCGCCATATCCGAGCCGAGACAAAAACAAGCGGCACGTCCAGGAAGGCGACAACGCCCAGTACGGCGCAGACAAGGCTTTTGCGCTGTGGGGGCATGTTGAGGCCGCGCAATATCAGGTAGCCGGCATAAATGAACCACATGACAAGGGTTGTGGTCAGGCGCGGATCCCATGTCCACCAGACGCCCCAGGATTTGCGCGCCCACAGCATACCCGTGACCAAGGCAAGGCCGCTCAGCAGTACGCCTGTTTCGGCGGCGGCCGCGCACAGCCTGTCCGCCCCAGGAGAACGCCTGAACAGATAGACGACGGAGCCGAGAAAAACAAGAAAAAAACTGACCAGAGCCCACCAGGCCAGAGGCAGATGAAGGTAAAAAATTTTTTGTATCAGGCCCATTGAGGCTTCCGTGGGCGCATAGACGTAAATCAGCCACTGACAGCCGGCAAGGGCCGTGCCGCCGAGCAGCGGGAGAACAAGGGGAAGGAAAGATTTCGGCATCTATTCGTCTCCGGTATAGAGAAAGGAGAAAAGCAGCAGGCCGGCGGCGAGAAAAATCGCGTCAAAAGCCGCCGCAACGCCGATCCATGCGTCCGCTTCCCCGGATGCGCCGCCCAATGCCTGCGCGCATACGCCTGTGCCGGCCAGCAGGAGCGGCGTGAGCAGGGGGAAGAGCACAACGCCCAGCAGGGATTCCCGTGCTGTCTGACTTTGCGCCAGCGCGCCAAGGAGAGAACCCAGGGCGCACATGCCGGCGTCCGTCAAAAGCAGGATGGATGCCGCCGGCCCGGGATGGCCGCTCAGGCTCTGGCCCAGAAAGACAATGGTCGCCGGCGCGAATACGCATTGCGCCAGCAACAGCAGGACAAAACCCGCAAGGGCTTTGCCCAGCCATACCGCCTGAAGCGGCTGCGGGACGAGAAGCAGGCCGAGGCGGGAGTTGTTGACTTCTTCCAGGGCGTACAATTGGTTGAATATCAGCACCTGGCAAAAGGCCGAACTGAGCCAGAATACCGCAGCCGCGTTCCGCGGACTCAGGTTTTCGCCAATGCCCTGGGACAGGCTGAATACAAAGACGAGCAAAAGGCCCAGCAGGAGCGCCTGGGCAAGGCCGTTGCCCCTCAGGAGAGTCAGCGTCATGTCCTTGCGGAAAACAGCCAGCGTCATGCGCAGCATGCCTGCACCTCGGGCGCGGAAAAGAAGGCCGGTGAACCGTCATAGGCAAGTCCTCCTTTTTCCAGCAGCAGTATTCTGTCGGCAAGGGGCGCGTCGTGGGCGATATTGTGGCTTACCAGGATGATGCAGGCTCCGCGGATCCGCGCGTCAAGCATTTCTTTGCGCAACAGGGCCTGCGATGCCGTGTCCAGACCGGCTCCCGGCTCGTCCAGCAGGAGAATGTCAGGCTCAAGGAGGAGAATCCGGGCCAGATTGAGCCGTTGCGCCATGCCCCGTGAAAAGGTTCCGGCCCGGTCGTGCGCCCGGGCGGTCAGATTCACCCGTTCAAGGGCTTTGAAAAGATCATGGCTTTTATCCAGACAATGCGCTTGGTGCCAGAAACGCAGATTTTCTAGGGCTGTCAGGGCGGGGTAAATAAATGTCGAATGGGCGAGATAGCCGATTTTCGGGGATGGAGCCGTAAAACGCGCCGTGCCGGAACTCGGCCGCGTCAGGCCGGCCATAATGCGCAAAAGCGTACTTTTGCCCGCGCCGTTGTGCCCCAGCAACAGCGTTATGCCGCCCCCGGCAAAGGCGCAGCTTATGTCCTTGAAAACAAGGTTATGGCCGTAAAACCGGGAAACACAGTCAAGCTCCAGCACGAATGGCCTCAAGCATGTTGCGTTTGTTCCCGCTCTTGGGCCGGGGGTTCCGGTTTTCGCCGCCACAGGCAGAGCAGGGGCAGGAGGCAAAGAATGGCACCCCCCAGCCATAGCCAGTTGACCAGAGGTTTGACGCTGATTCTGACAAGAACGCGTTTTTCTTCGTCAAGCCCGAGCAGTGAGGCGTAAATTTCGTCTCCTGGGCCGGGGATGACATCCACCTCGGAAAACTGGTTTGCTCCAAACTTGTCGTATATGCGCCGCTCCGGCTCAATGATGCCGAGAATTTTTTCTCCTTTTCGCACTTGTATCCGGGCCGCGATATATTCGTAACCGGAAGCGCGGCCGTTACGAAGCTCCAGCAGGGTGGCGGCATAGTCCTGTATTGTGTCGCTTTGCCCTTGAGCCAGCATAATGTCTTTGTCTTGGGAGTATGGCCCGGAAAAGGCTATGCCGATGGTCACCAAGGCCATGCCCAGATGTGCGCCCACAGCCCCCATCGCTGAAAGGCTGCGCAAGACCGCCGTGTTCTTACACAGCAGAACGGTATTGTAAATAAGGCCGATGGCGGCGGATGTCGCCACAAGGGCTGTGGGCTGCCGATAACCCATGACCCAGAGGGCCGCTACACTGACGTGTATGCAGGCGATGAAGCCCAAAAAGGCGCCTTTGCGGTTCAGGCCGCCGCCCATGCGCAGCCAGGGACAGAGCGCCATGATGATGATGATGAGCGTTCCCAGCGGCAGGCAGACACGGTTGTAAAAAGCCGCATCCAGCCCCTGGGAGGCGTCCGTCCAAAGTTTGCTGATCTGGGGCCAGAGAGTGGCCGCCAGGATGATGATGGTCAGCGCGAGCAATATCCAGGCCATAAGAACAAGCAGCCCCTCGCGGCTGTTGGGGCCGGCAAGGGGTTTGCCCTGGGCCTTTGCGCCGAGGGCTGCCCAGAAGGTGATCAGCAATCCCGCAAAAATAAATACGGTCAGCGGCGTTCCCACGGAGCTGTCGCCAAAGGCGTGCACAGACTGGACAACTCCACTGCGTACCAGGTATGTGGCGAAAAAGGCGGAAACAGTGGTCAGGGCCATCATAACGACATTGACACGATGCAGCTTGTGGCGTCGTTCCTCAATAATCAGGGTGTGCAGCGCCGCGGTGCCGATGAGCCAGGGGAGCAGGGAGGCGTTTTCCACCGGATCCCATGCCCAGTATCCGCCCCAGCCGAGTTCCATATAGGCCCACCACGCGCCGAGCATAATGCCCGCCGTCAAAAATAGCCAGGCGAGGATAATGAAGGAGCGCGTCAGGCTGAACCATGTTTTTTCTTCATTTGGCCGGCCCGAAAGGGTTTGGGCCAGGGCCAGGCAAGCGGGCGCCGTAAAGCCGCCGTAACCCAGAAAAAGCAGGGGCGGGTGAAATATCATGCCGGGGTTCTGCAGCAGGGGATTGAGGCCGTTGCCGTCTTTGGGCGCCGGCGTCTGCATGATGAAGGGATTGCTCCATGTGGTGAGTATAAGGGCGAAAAAGGCCATGATGGCGTAAAAAAACACCCAGTACCACAGGCGTGTGGTCGGAGCGAGGGACTTGCGGACGCCGGTGAGGGCGAAAAGAGAGCCGCTCAGGGCGACGGCCAGGGCCCAGAACAGCATGGAACCCTGCTGCCCCGCCCAAAAGGCCGTCAGGCGGTAAAAGACGGGCAGAATCAGGTCAGTGTAGCTTGCGACATACTGGATCTGAAAATCATTCCAGTACAGGGCGTGCAGCAGCATGGCGGAGGCCAGCAGCAGAGGGACGGCAATGAGCCAGTGAAATTTTTCCACCAGGGGCAGCATGTCGTCGCGTCCCCGCCAGATGTCGTACAGGGCGAGGCCGCCGCCCAGGAGGGCGCACAACAGAGCAAAAAATTGCATACAAGAGGCGAAAACGTACATGAAGCTCCCGGCGTGGTTGACGTTGGAAAAGGTGCGGAAATGCGGAAATTGTCTTAGCCGTTGCGATTCTCTTTCTGGTATTTGGACGGGCACTTGGTCATCAGGGTTTTTGCCGCGAAGTGCCCGTCTTGACGTATGCCGCCCTCAACAATGACTTCCGCGCCGGGCTTGAAGGTGTCCGGCACAATTCCGGCATAATTGACGAGGATTGTCTGGGTCGCATTGTCCTTGTCTTCCAGGCGAAAGAGAACGCCTGCTCCGTTGGCGTGTTTTTCCAGGCCGTCCACGGCCACGGTGCCGAAAAGGCGGGCGTTGACGAGTTTGTCCGGCGAAGCGGCCTTTGCCTCGGCCACATTCAAAAAATAGATGCTGTTTTCCGACAGGCCGGAATAGCAGAGATAGCCAACGCCCCCTATAAAGAACAGAAAAGCCATGAGGTAAAGATGGGTACTTTTGCGAGCCATTGAAAACTCCATTTTTGCCGAGGTGCGACACTATATTTAGACGAGTTTGAGCCTGTTCGCAATACAGGAATGAGGTTAATTTGAAACATAATGGCAATTATGTGTAATGTATGGCGATTTCACTGTGTGGATTCAGCCTGGAGCCTATATGTCCCCACCCTGGGGGCAAGTGAAAAAGAGCCTTTGGGAATTTGTTTGGATGCGCGCATATATACGTATATGGCCTCGCCCAGGAGTCAAGGTCTTTCTTCACGGAGTTACGGTATAGGATACGAGAGCGTTGACAAAGGCACTTTGGCAGTGCTCCGCCGCGAGGCCCCGAAGCGGGTGTGCCTTTACAAAACCCGGCTTTGCGGGGTTTGTCATCAATCTGGATACATACGTATAACTAGAATGTGTTCACACTACTTGACAAACGGTGGCAATTATGTTTTTGTTTGAAAATGGAACTGACACTGGAACAATTTGAGCGTATAGCGGCCCGGTTGCCGCGACAGCGTGGCAAT
>JAITGC010000073.1 GCA_031280915.1 Desulfovibrio sp.
ATCCAAAATTTCTATCTCGAATTCTCCAAGGAAAATATCCCTCAATTTCAGATACAGGACAGGCTCGTCGCGGGCATGGAATTTTTCGAGGCCTTTGCTCCCGACATCGCCCCCGCCGCGGGCGTGGGCATAAGCGCCAGAGGTGGACGGTACAGCAATTTCATCGACAGTGACCTCATGAACGGCCTGAGGCATCTGGGAGGGCTGGACGAAAATTTTGACCTGAACAACCCCGGCAGTGTCCAAGCCCTCCAGCCCCTCGCCTTCGCCCTGGCCGGTGAAACAGAAACCGGCGGTCCCTGGCAAATCTCGCCGCCTTCGCCCCCGCCCGTCATCCCGCCGGTGACGCCCCCCGTGGACCCGCCGCAACCGCCCGCCAACTCCTACGACGTCCGCGCCGTGCTGCATACAGCCAACATGTCGTTAGGACTATCTTTGACATATGTGGTCATGCCCCATGTCGGCCAGGGGGGCAACGCCATCACGCCCATAGGCTGGGCCGCCTTCGGAACCCCGGAGATGGGAAAGTACCTGACCGCGACGGTGAACGCCAACGGTGAACTGGTCTTCGCCCTCACTCCAGACGGCATGACGGCCTGCCGGTCTTCTTCCCTTGAGGGCTATTACAGGGTCATGGGCAATGACGGCGGGGAACATGTCGTCCAGATTTATCTGCCGCAAAACGCCAATGTTTTTCACAGCCCCTCCTTTCAAAGCCAGTACGGCGACGACGCCTGGTATGACGGTCACAGAATTCAGGGCGAAAGTCATTACGGCGGCTGGCTCGGCCTCAACTACGACTCGCCTTATAATATCACCTCCAGCGACAAAGACGATGCAATCCACACCGGACAAATCTGGGATGTGTCCTCCACCATCGACGGCGGAGACGGCGACGACGAAATTCACATCGGAACCAACGTCTCCTCGCACGCAAACATCATCATCGACGGCGGCGCGGGCGATGACGAGATTCGTATCGAATCCTACGTCGAAACGGCCTCCTTCGGCAGCGTCATCGCCATCAATGGCGGAGACGGCGACGACATTATGCGCATGGAGGGAACCGACCTTTACCTTTTTAGCGGCACAGTGATCATCGACGGCGGCGCGGGCAATGACCTTATACGCGTGGCCGGCGCCATTACAGACCTTGTGACCATTGACGGCGGCGAGGGTATTGACGCCCTGTTCCTGGACTCCTTCACCAGTTACGGTTCCCTGGACGCCCTATTCTCCTTCCCCGCAAAAGCCCAGGATATGGAAATTCTCGTGGGCGGCGGGAGTTTTTCCAATGTCCACAGCCTGGCGGACATAGGCATCACTATCAACGGGGCCGGAAAGATAGACATGGGCGGCGGCGACTGGCATTATGACGGCGACGCCGGTAACCGTGCCCATTATACTTATACGGGAGCGGACCCCGACTACAGCGGCGTCATTGCCAGTGTGGAGATTATCTCCCTGGCCGGCGGAGGATAGGCCCATCGGGCGCGCCCTCCCCGCTGTTGGGCTTGACGGGCATCGGCCTTGACGCCGACGAGGCGGCGGGCAAAATTGCCCTGAACCCTGAAACCACAGGCTCCGGAAGCGCCGAAAGTCCGTTCCGGAGCCTGCACTCACAAAAAAAGGAGGCAGACGTGCCTCCTTTTTTTGTGAAATTGCTCTGGCCTTGACGAAACAGGAATTATTCCTCTTCGCCCTCCCACTTGATAAAGCCGGGGTTGACGTTGGCCATGGCGTTGACGATCAGTTCCACAAGGCCGCCGTAGGCGAAGCTGTTTTTGGCGTAAAGATCGTTGTGTTCCAGTATTTCGCGTATCTGGCCCTTGCAGTTGGAACACGGGGCGCAGATATATTTCTTCGTCTCGGGGCCAAGACAATCCTTAAAGGCTTCGGCGATCTGCTCCATCTTTTTGCGGCCGGAAATATTGCCGCGCCATGCTTCAATATTGTTGCGCGTCATGATGGCGAAACCGGAACCGCCGCCGCAGCAGTAGTTGTTGACGCCGGCGCAGGGCATCTCGCGGAATTTCGGCGCTATCCTGCGCAAGATATCGCGCTGCGGCTGCACGATGCCCATCAGGCGCACGATATTGCAGGGATCGTGCAGGGTCACGGGGAAATCGTTGCGCGAGGGATCAAGCTTGAGACGGCCGGACACAATGATGTCATGAAGCGTCACATAGCAGCTTTCACGCGGCACCTGATACTCAAAGGGAATAAGCCTGTCGGCGATGACGGTCAGTCCTTTGTGCGCGTGTCCGCATTCGCCGATGACGATTTTTTTGACGCCCAGTTCCTTGGCGGCCAGCATGTGCTGCAGGGCAATGCGCGCCGCCTGCGTGTCATCGTAAAAGATGCCGTAGTTTACGCCGTCATAGGCCATGGCCTTGCTGGAAAGGGTCCAGGAAAGACCGGCCTCCTGGAAAATCAGGGAAAAAGCGGCGATATTTTCCGGCCAGGCCATAATCTCGCCCGCGTTGTGCAGAAGCAGAATATCCGCCCCCTGCACGTCAAAGGGGGTCTGGATGCCGATGCCGGTGATTTCCGTGTAGTCCTCGTCAATAAAGGCCACATTCTCTTTGGCCACATCAGGGGTCATACCGGTGGAGGAGCCCGACTTCAGTTGGTTCATGGTACCCTTTTCGTGCAGTTCACGCGGGTAAATATCCATTTCCTGGCTGAAAATCTTGCGGATTTCACGCGCAATCAGGCCGTTATCCACACCTATGGGACAGGTCTGGGCGCAACGGCGGCAGAGATTGCAGCGATAGGCCAACTCGCCGAGGCGCGCCACGGTTTTCCAGTTCAAGCCCATGTCGCCGTACCGCCATTTGGCGAGAGGCTCTTTTTTGACGTACTGCTTGTAAATGCGCCGGAAAATCTCCGAGCGGAAATTGGGCCGGTACATTTCATGCTGCCCGGTCATTTCATACAAATGACAGGCGTCCGAACAGGAATTGCACTGGGCGCAGTAATCGGCGCTGGTCTGCAGAATGGGCAGAAAGGCCCAGTTGTTTTCCTTGGTGAACATTTTGCGCATGCCGCTCAGGAATTTGTTGACCAAATCCTCTTCCTCGACGCGGTTCTTCGGCTTGGGGATATTCAGCACGCACACTTCGTCCAGGATGCAGCAGGTATTTTCCTTCTGCTCATCCGTAAGGGGCTTCCACGGCACTTTCGCCACATCAATGGGCAGGGCCGGTATGCGGTCAAGGTCAATGGACGTCAGTTGGCCTTCCGCGGTGGAAACATCGGTCAATTGCAGGTTGTCTTTCATGGCGGAAACTCCCTAGTCGTTCTTGGGGGCTGCGGGATTGCTGGTGGCGACCTCAAGCCATGTCTTCGAGCCGGTTCCGCCCGTGACGTGCTTGGAGGACCAGGTAACGGCGTATTTGAGCGCGTTGGGAATTATGCTCTTGTTGCGCTCATTGTACGTGGTGGGCTCATCCCCCCAGCGTATGTCGTGGTAGGTGAAATATTTCATAAAAAGATGGGCCATCTGGGTTGAGGGTATCCAGATCAGCAGAAAAAAGCCCACCAGCAGATGCAGGGCGAACCATGTGCTGGGCTGCGGCTCAAAGTTGAATGTCAGCAGATTATGGAGAAAGCCGCAGGCCAGCGTGAAAAACGAAGAAGCGTCAATCCAGGCGAAGAGGCCGAGAATGCCGAAAAAGACAAAGACGCCGATATTGAAATACATTTCCGGCGTTGTATACTTGTTCAGGCCTTCGTCGGTCATGCGGCGGTGAATCAGGGCGATGCCGCCGCCGATGATGCACAGCGAACCCACAAGGACAACGGCGTTGATGACGTTGCCCACAAGAACCATCAGGCCGCTGTCCGGGCTGAGGCCGAAAATCCGGGCGACCGCGGAAAGAAGCACGATGATGGTTCCGCCCATGAGCATGTACAGGCCAAAATGGAAAGGATAGCTGCGGAACCAGAGTTTGATGTTGTGTTCAAAAGTGGCGTGCAGCAAAAGCACTTCCGTGACCAGGGCCTTGATGTCGCCGAAATAGCTGATGTGGCGCGGCTTTGTCCACCAGTCTTTCTCTTCCATGAAGCTGCCGCCGTAAGCGGTTTTTGCGCCCTCGTGCGGCACGGGATACAGCTCCCAGCGCACGTGCAGGGGGCTGGCCCGCAGATAGGCCCTGGCCTTCAGGAAAACAAGACAGAAAAAACCGGCTGTCGCCAAATAGGCAAGAAGATAGAAAAGCGTTGTCATACGTACCTCCACATACGCGATGATTACCGCATCAGGGTTTGCCGTAGCCGTCGGCCCACTGCCGCGCACAGCCCGGCTTATGTCGTTACATGTCCTTATCGCTCCGTAGTGTTTCGCCCGCCGACAAGGGCGGCGCACGCCTTAAAATGGAACAGGCGCGTCTTTTCACTATGACCTGATTTAAAGAAAAGTCAAGATGCGAACTGAATATGACCGCCAGATTTTTTGAAAGCCCGGCCCTTGCCCGGGCGGCGTGAGTCGGCTGAAGAGCACGTTTTTCAGCCGACGATCCTGCAAAAACGACCAATAAATTTTGGTCGTTATTTTTGCCCGAAGGCCTTTTACGCTTGAGATTGCCGCTTGACGGCAAAGCGAATTCGCCTTGCAGGCATTTAAAGTGGAAATGCCCTATGGAACAAGCGGCCAGAAAAGACATATTCTGGCCGGCGCGTAGCCGGCCAGAAAGGCATCCATAAGCGTGCCGAAATAAACTTTATTACGCGGTTTGATGCGCTGGGCCTCCGGGCAATCGGCCGGGAAGAAACGCATGGACGCGTGATTGCCGGTGTAGTTACGCAGAGCCAGCGGCAGAGAGAGCAGGCGCGCCCACAGGCCGCGCTTTTCGGCAATGGCTTTTTTCTGCAGGTTCAGAAGACGCCTCTGAAAATCCGCATCAAGGCCCTGATGCGGATAAAAAAAGGCCATCCCGCCGCCCACCATCAGCTCGCTCAAGGAGCGCCCGTCACCGAGACGGAGATCGGCGACCGCGCGACCGTGGGCATCTTTGCCCTCACCTTTTTCAACGGCCACAAGACGTATTTTTTGCCCTTGCGCCAGGCGGACAAGCTCCCGGCGAGCCTCACGCGCGTAGTACTGGGCCTTCGCCCCCTCATGCGGCATTTCCGGCGCGTCAATGCCGGCAAGCCGCACGACGCGCCTGTCCGTCAGTTTGACGGTGTCCCCGTCAAAACAGTGGGCGACAACCCCCTCGGCGCCGGACGCGTTCTTTGCCCGCGGGGCCGGTGTCGAGGGCGCATTGCCCTGCCCAGCGAGCACGCCGTCCGCCGCCAGACAAAAGGAAAAAAAGGCCAGGAGTGAAAAAAACGCCGGGACGCGAAACACACTGCGGACGATGCGCATGTCAAAACCCGGACGCCGCCAGGTCAATTTTCATAATACGAGCGCAGAGGCTGGCTGCGCACGGGGTGTCTGAGTTTGCGCAGGGCCTTGGCTTCTATCTGGCGTATGCGCTCACGGGTGACGTTAAAAAGCTTGCCGACTTCCTCCAGAGTGTGATCGCTCTTCTCCGCTATGCCGAAACGCTTGCGCAAAACCTGCTCCTCGCGCGTCGTCAGATCGGCGAGAACAGAGGCCAATTGCTCGGCCAGCTTGGTATTGATGACTTCCTCGGCGGGGGCCACAGCTTTTTTGTCTTCTATGAAGTCGCCGAGGCTGGAATCTTCCTCATCACCTATGGGCGTTTCCAGTGAAATCGGCTCCTTGGCGATTTTGAGGACTTTTTTAACCTTGTCCACGGGATATTCCATACGATCGGCTATTTCCTCCGGCGTGGGGTCGCGACCCAGTTCCTGCACGAGATAACGGGCCGTGCGCATGAGTTTGTTGATGGTTTCAATCATGTGCACCGGAATACGGATGGTTCTCGCCTGGTCGGCTATGGCCCGCGTGATGGCCTGGCGTATCCACCAGGTGGCGTAGGTCGAAAACTTGTAGCCCCTCTGATATTCAAACTTGTCCACGGCTTTCATCAGGCCGATGTTGCCTTCCTGAATGAGATCCAAAAATTGCAGGCCACGGTTGGTGTATTTTTTGGCGATGGAAACAACCAGCCGCAGGTTGGAGCGAATAAGCTCCTGCTTGGCCCGCATGGCGGCGTTGTTGCCGCGTTTGATGCGCCAGAGCACTTCCTCCAGATCATTGACGTTGTGGCAGCATTTTTCCTGAAGGCGCTGCAGAATTTCAATTTTGCCAATGATCATTTCCTTGAAGGAAAAAAGCTCATCCACGCTCAGATGCAAATCCCGCGCAGCGTCAATGGGCGCCACTTCACGCCTTTCCAGCCCGGAAAACAGTTTCTGGATTTCAGCCTGGGTTTTTCCGGTAGAAAGAATATAGGCCGAGAGATCGCGCTGGCAGTTGTGCATCTGCCGCACGTAATCCTCAACGGTTTCACTGATGCGGTCTATCAGTTTTTTTTCCAGTTTGATGTCCCGCAGCCGGGTGACGATTTCCTCCTTGTAGCTGATAATCTCCTTCTGAACGGCGGTAACGCGGCGCTCAAGGGTGGCGCATTCGTCAAGCTTCTTGTAAATTTTGCGTTTTTTCCTGAATATCTGCCGTATTTCGTCCAGCAGCAGGATAACCCGCGAACGCTGGTTCATTTCATCCTCGCTGGGGTCGTCCTCTTCAATGGTTTTGACGACATCCTTCAACTTGACGCGGTTTTGCCGCAAGTCCTCCCCCACGTTGACCAGTTCCTCCACAGCGACGGGCACTTCAACCAGCGAGTAAAGAACCTCCTGTTCGCCCATTTCTATTTTTTTCGCGATAACCACTTCCCCGTCACGGTCAAGAAGGGGCACGGCCCCCATCTCGCGCAGATACATGCGCACAGGGTCTGTGCTGCGGGGAGAGAACTCCGCGGAATCGTCGTCCTCGGTCAGATCCAGCGAGGCTTCAATAATATCGTCGTCCGCTTCAACCTCCGCGGCTCCGAGCTTTTTGCCTTCGGTCTCCGTTGTAACTATATCAATTTCCAACTGCTCGAAAATGCCTATAATCTCTTCCAGAATTTCCGGCGTGCCTATTTCCATGGGAACCGCTTTGCTGACTTCGGCATACGTCAGAAAGCCGGCCCCTTGCCCTTTGGCGATAAGAGATTGTATTTGTGGAATATTTTTGAGGTTACTCATGTTTCTTCTCCAACGTTTTCTGCAGTGCGCGAAGATAATCCAAATCGGAGGCAAAGTCACCCGTAACGCTGTTTTTCGATAAGGCTGCGAAAACAGAAGACTTTTGTGCTTTATCGTAGTAGTCGTCCAATGCATTCCGCAAAGATTCCAACTCCTTGTCGCCATTGTCTCTTGGGGGCGCAAGGGGGCCTCTGCAAAAAAACCAGATTTTTTTTTCCGGCTCGTCCAGATGGTACTCCGCCCCGTCTCCCCAGACATCAATCTTTTCCCAGAATTTTCTGGCGGGCGTTGACTGAAGCAGCATGTCAGCCCCCATGTCGCGCAGTTCCTGAAGGCGTCCGGGATAACGGGCGGCGAACATGAGTATTTGCTCATCCCGCATAAGCTGTCGGGGCTGGGCCTTGTCATGGGGCCGCGCCCGCTGTTTTGACCGCTCTCGTCCGTGCCAGTCGGCAAGGCCGTCCCGCAGGACGTTTTCCGAAAGCCGCAGATGCCCGGCAAGCTTTGAAATATACGGGCTGAGGAGTTCCGGAATTTCCACATTCCGCAGAAAATTGCGCGCCCATTCCACAGCTTCGCGCGGCGCCAAAGCTTTCAGCACCGCGACGCAGTATTCAAGGCCGTCAACAGATCTTTCAAGCAGAACATTAAAAGTTTCAGTCCCCTCTTTCCTCAGAAAACTGTCGATGTCCTCTCCTTCCGGAAATGTGACCACAGTGCAGGTCAGCCCGCGAGCCAGCAGCATTTCGCTACCGCGCAGGGCGGCTTTGCGCCCCGCCCGGTCGCCGTCAAACAGCAGCGTCACCCGCGAGGTAAAACCGGCTATGCGTTTTATCTGCTCCGGCGTAAGGGCCGTGCCCAGTACGCCGATGGCGTTTTCGTAGCCGAACTGGTGCAGGGTTACAACATCCATGTATCCTTCCGCCAGAAGCGCTCTTTCCTCGTTCGCGATGCTTTTTCTGGCCTGGGGCAGGCCGAAGATATGTTCGCCTTTTTTGTACACGGGCGTGTCGGAGCTATTGATGTATTTGGCTTCTTCCCCTTCGTCCCGGATTATGCGCCCGCCAAAGGCAATGACCTGATTTGACAGATTTTTTATGGGGAAAATAAACCGCCCGCGAAAGCGGTCATACACAGTGCCCTTGGCTGATCTGCTCAGAAGATTGGCCTCAACGGCGCCCTGCTCGTCAAAACCGGCCCGGCGGAGCGCTTTGACCAGAGAATCCCATTCACGCCCCGCCCAGCCAAGGCCGAAACGCTCAAGAATTTCCTCATTCAAACCGCGTCCTTTGACGTAGGCGCGGCACTCCGCGCCGCCGGCGCTTCTGAGTTCCGCCGCGAAATGCGCCGCCGCGACCTGACACATACGCAATATCCGCTGCCGGTCGGAATGCGGACTTTTTGCCTTTTCCCCGCCCTGCCGCCGCCCGGCCTGCGGGCGAGGCCCCACTTCGACGCCGGCCTCCTGGGCCAGTTGTTCAAGGGTTTCTTTAAAATCCAACCCGTTGATACGACTGTAAAAGCTGATGACATCTCCGGAAGCCTGACAGCCGAAGCAGTAGAACACCCCCAGGTCTTCATTGACGCTGAAAGAAGGTTTCGTTTCCTGATGAAAAGGACACGGCGCCATCCAGCGCGGCCCGTTGCGCTTGAGTTCCACGTAGCGCCGCACTACATCGACAATATTGAGACGTTCTTTGACAAGACGCACGATGTCGCCGTTGTTCATGCCGACAACCCGAATTTTCGTCAGCGCAGACTGACTATGGTCATCCCGTCCCCGCCGCGATCCTCGGGGGCGGTAGCAAAACACTCCACAGACGGAATGGCGCGCAGCAGATCATGCACTTCTCTGCGCAACGCTCCTGTGCCGCGCCCGTGAATGATTTCGACCTCCCGGCATCCGGCGAGCACGGCCTGATCCACAAAACGATCCACCGTTTGCGCGGCTTCGGCGGCGCTCATCCCGCGCAGATCAAGGCGAAGGGGCGTCTCTTCGCCCTTTCCGCCGGCAGGGCGCAAAACATGCGCTGGCCGGGGCGGAGTCGCGCCGGCCGGACGTTCACGCACATCCTCCATTCCGGCCCAGACAGTAACGCCGTTCAAATTCAGGCGCAGCCGCCCGCGCCGTTCATCCAGACCGATAATCGTGCCTGTTTTTTTAAAGACGCTGTGAAACACGGCTTGCCCGGCCTGAAGGTTTTCCGCCCGCGCCGGGGGCTGTTCGTCCGGTGTATCCGCGGCGGCGAGAGACGCGCGAAGGCCCGACATTTCTTTCAATGCCCGTTTGTGCCCGACACGCCCCTCTTTCCAGCCTTTCAGCAGTTCTCCCGCCTGAGCGCGCACTTCCTCATACAGGCGGCGGCGCTCCTTCTCCAGACGCTCCATTGCGCACCGCGAATCATTGCGTACTCTTTCGCGCTCCAGGGCCAGATCGGCCAATTCCTCTTCCCTCCGCGCGGCCAGGGCATTGAGCCTGTCAAGAATACCCGATGCGTCCTGCCCGTGTTGCAGGAGATGGCGTTCCGCCCTGTCAATAATATCCTGCGGCAAGCCGTGTTCGCGCGCCACCTGCAAGGCCCGGCTCGCGCCGACCTGATCATAGGCGATCCTGAACAGGGGTTTGCCGCTTTTCGGATCAAAAAGCATGGAAGCCGCCCGGACGCGCTCACGCGTCAGCGCATAAGACTTAAGGGCCGGAAAATGCGTCACGGCCACCAGAAAGCCCCCCCGCTCCAGCAGCGTGTCACAGACAGCCAGAGCCAGGGCCGCACCCTCGGCCGGATCCGTGCCCGCGCCGAATTCGTCCAACAGGACAAGGGCTGTATGGTCAAGGTATTTCAGAGCCTTGGCCAGATGTTGAATTTGTGCCGTAAATGTGGAAACGCTGTCTTCCAGGCTCTGTTCATCCCCAATAAAGGCGTCCACCCGCTCAAACCAGGGAATATGGGAACCTTTCCCGGCGGGCACGGGCAGCCCGCTGAACGTCATGGCGACCATAAGGCCGAGAGTTTTGAGGCAGACAGTCTTGCCTCCGGCATTGCCGCCAGTGATTATCAATGCCTGCTCACCGGGGCGAAGCAGGATTTGCAGCGGGCGCGCGGAAGCGTTTTTGTCCTCGCCGGGCCGCGCCGCCACGGAGCTTTCCAGCGCCAGAACGGGATGACGGACATCCAGCAGGTTTATGCCCTCTTCCAGCGTTGAGAGCGTCAGGCAATGCCCGTCAAACAATTTCGCAATTTCGCGTTTCGCCTGCAACACATCCAGTTGAAGCAAAAATTCAAAAGCCGCGCCAAGGCCCGTTGCCTCCGACAACATGAGGCCGTGAAGATAGGCAAGAATTTTTCGCACTTCCACCCGTTCTTCATGTTTGAGATCCTGAAGCCTGTTATTGAGCTTGAGCAGGAACATGGGCTCAAAATAGCAGGTTTCGCCGCTCTGCGACCAATCATGGATGACGCCTTGCATCTGCCCTTTGAAATTGCTTTTCAAAGGCAGCACATAGCGATCAGAAGAAAGGGTGATGAATTCGTCTTGCAGATAGTGCGACATATTGTAGCGCAAGGCGAACTCCCTGACTTTGCCCATACAGGTCTGGTGCATGCGGCGCAACTCCGAGCGAATCCGGTAAAGCTCCGGCGAGGCCGCGTCCTGAATCAGGGCGTCGTCAGAGATGCAACGCCCAAGGGCCGCCATAAGCTGGACGGGCAGAGGGACGGCATTGACCATGGCGAGAAGATTGGGCCAATGTCTTTGGCCTTCAGGGACATTGACGACCCCGTGGGCGCTTTGCGCCAGCTTGAGAATTTCGCGCGCCGCCCAGAAAGACTCCACATCATGGGAATGCCCCGCGCCCCTCCCCGGCATGACCGACGAATCAAGCAAAGCCCGTATATCGGGAAAAGACGGCAGAACAAAGCCGCCCCCCTTGCCGTCAGAGGCAAAACAGACGGCGAATTCCTCATATATTCGGGCGGCAAGAACAACTTCTTCCCTGCTTTGCAGCGGCTTCAGGGCCGCCGCGCGCTCGCGACCGGCTTCCGACACGCACAGCCCGGCGAGTTGTTCGGAAACTTTATAGAATTCCAGTGCCGCCAGCGTACGCTGATGAATCATCGAATTAAGCCAGACGGGCTTTTACTGTTTCAGCAAGGATTTTTCCGTCCACACACCCCTTGCGGCCAGCCATGACGGCGGAAATGACCTTGCCCATATCCTTGGCGGAGCAGGCGGAAAGCTCTTTGATCGCGGTCTCGACGAGAACGGCTATTTCTTCGGGGGTCAGGGGCTTGGGCAGGTATTCATGAAGGACGGCCAGTTCCGCCCGCTCCCTGTCAGCCAGATCCTCGCGTCCGGCCGCGCCGTACTGTTCTATGGAGTCCTGCCGCTGCTTGGCTTCCTTGACAAAAACGTCAAGCAGTTCATCGTCGGAAAGACTCCCGCCCGGCCGGCAAAGGGCAACAAGACGATGTTTCACGGCCGTTTTCAGCAGGCGCAGAACAGCCAGCCGCACGGCATCCTTTGCCTTGTAGGCGGAAATGTAATCTTTTTCGATTTTTTCAGTGAGGTTCATAGCAAATACGGCTTGCGGGGAACCGGCAAGGTTCCCCGCAAGTAAAGTTAGCGGCGGAAGACGCGAAAACGGCGCTACGTCACGCCATGCTCATTTTGCGTATCTTTTTCATCAGACGTTTGCGAGCGGCGGCTTTCTTCTTTTTACGCATAACGCTCGGCTTCTCATAATGCTGACGCTTTTTCATTTCCGACAGAATACCGGCTTTTTCCACCTGTTTTTTAAAGCGGCGCAGCGCGATGTCAAAATTATAATCATCTTCGTTGAGAAAAACACCCGGCAAGAACATCACCCCCTTAAAAAACAGCGGTAAACAATTTTTTTATGCCCTGGAACAGGAAAAAGCAAGAAAAAATTTAAATGGCCCTGGGAAAAAAGACGTGCTATACTGTGAACGACAATGAAAACTTTTCCCGCGCGGGAACATATCCGGGCCTATGTCTGTCTCGGCTCGAACTGCAAAGAAGCCGAGGCCATACTGGCGCGTACCCGCCTTCGCCTTGAGCACCTGCCGGACATGCGGCCCGGCGCCGTATCTCCCCTGTATCACACCGAACCGCAGGGGTACAGGCAACAGCCCTGGTTTTTGAACCAGGTTATGGAGCTTCTGCCGGGACAGAGTTGGAGTCCGGAAAGACTGCTGCGGCGGCTGCTCCGCATTGAGAGAGAACTCGGCCGCCAGCGCACTCCGGCAACCGCCCGTTTCGGCCCGCGCGTCATAGACGCCGACCTTCTGCTGTACGGCGAGACACGCTCAACACGCCCTGAATGCCTTCTGCCTCATCCCCGCATGAAGGAGCGGGCCTTTGTGCTCGTTCCCCTGCTGGACACGGCGCCGGATATATGCATTGACGGCGTGCGCGCTGACGTTCTGCTGGCCGGACTCAATTATCGCGTTGAAAAAAGATGCATTTTCCAATAAAATATCGTGCCGGGCCGGAAACGACCTGAACGACGCGGCCGCCCGCAAAGGAGTCTCATATGTGGAAATGGCTTATACTGATTGCGGTTGTATACGTATTGTACAGACTTTTCGCCAATGACATCCTCAAAAAGAAAAAAACCGACGAGAAAGAAGAGGCAGAGGAAGTGCGCAGGAAAGCCGCGACCGGCGAAATGATCAAAGATCCGGAATGTGGGGTCTATATCAGCGCCGATGCAGAAATAACCGTACGGGACGGCGACAAGATATACCGTTTCTGCAGCTATGACTGCCGCGATAAATTTTTGCAGCGGCTCAAGGCAGGCGGCAGGGAGATTTCTTCGGGGGAATAAAAAATATTCACTGCGGCACGGCCGCGAGTCTGCCGGTTATGTTGTCGCGTATCCATTTAGGATCAAGCCACTCCAGGGGGTTGACCTCCATGCCGCCCACCAGGATGCCGAAATGCAAATGGTCGCCGAAGGCCAGACCGGTGCTCCCGGTCTTGCCGATGGCCCGCCCTTTGCCCACCACTTCCCCGACATCGACAAAACGCTCGCTCAAATGCGAATACAGGGACATGCAGCCCAGCCCGTGGTCTATGACAACCATATTCCCATAGATGCCCAAATTTCCCGAAAAAATCACGCGACCGCTGTTGCCGGCCGGCACTTCGGCATTGCGCACGGAAGCCAGATCAAAACCGAGATGGAAAGATTCCCCCACAACTCTGCCCTGCCACGCGAAAAAGCGATGATCGGCGAAACTCGCGCGAGACGCGGAGCGCGGCAGACGGGCGAAGGCTCCGTCCCAGAGCATGGCGGCGGCCGACTCTCCGGCGATCTCCCGCAAGGTCAGAACGTTGGCGGCGCGCACCTGATTGTTGATATACAGCCAGCAATCAAGGGGCGTGGCCGCCTCGGGCGCAAGCTTGCCCAATTTGTTCTGAACAGCGCCTAAAAAATCCTCTTTCAACTGCAGGGTGTCACTCTTGAAAGCCCGCTCAAAGGACATGACCGTCAAACGGCTTTTGGTGACGTTGCCGGCGAGATCGGTTGCAGTTATTTCAACCGCGTTTTTATAATCTTTGGCCGTCATGCTGTACGGGAATGGAAAAAAACAGAGATAGGAACCGTCTTTCTGGAGATAGCCGGGCACAAAATAGCCCGCCACCAGAACGCCGGAACGGATCGTTTCCTCATCAACCGTGTACTTGACAAGGGCCGTCCCCCCCCTGTGCACATTGGGCGGCGTTGTTTTGATTGAGATGCGCGGCGGTTGGGCGTCAAGGCGCAGAGGTAAAAGGAGCGTCCGTGTATTGCCCTGTCCGAATCCGGCCATGGAGCCGTCCGTGGCGCGGATTTCAAGATCAAAAGCCCCCTCGCGCAGGTTTGTCCCGCCGAGGGGTATTTCCACCGTGCGCTCGGGAAGATACTGCTCAAAATGCCGGCTGAAAACGGACGTTGCGACATTGTTTTTGCGGATGCCGACGGACACGGAACGCACACCCGACGGATCGACCATGGCGATTTTCAGAACGCCCTGGGGAGATATTCTGCCGCTGGCCGGCTCAACATGAATGACCGGGCCGTCCATGTCCTTTAAAAAAACATAGCCGCCGACAAACAGTACCGTCAAAATCGCAAAGCCGAGAATTAAAGGGAATATACTCTTTTTCCGCATTGATGCCCCGATGACGCCTCCAAGATGCTGTTTCCACGTATAATCACACAGTTCGTTCCGTTTTTCAAGAAAAAGTCTTGACTTTTCCGCGGGTCTCGCGGCAAACAGTCAAGACGATGCCCGGCCCATCACGGCCGCCGGGCAAGATTTCTCCGGCGGCAATAACAGAATCCGTCTTTTCGAGGAAAAATGCGGCAGTACCCATTCGGACGGCAGTGTGCCGACGCGCGGCCCCGCGCGAATCACACGGCGCGCCCAAACACCGCCGCCCTCAGGATTCCGCACACGCGCCTGATCCGCCGGCTCCAGGCCAGGGGGATCAGCGATCCCCACGTTTTGGCGGCCTTGCACAGCGTCCCCAGGCATCTTTTCGTACAAGAGGCCCTCGTATCCCAGGCCTATGAGGATGTCCCCCTGCCCATCGGCTGCGGCCAGAGCATATCGCAGCCCTATATCGTGGCCTTGATGAGTGAACTTCTGCAAGTAAAGCCGGGTATGCGCGTCCTTGAAATCGGAACCGGCTCGGGCTATCAGGCCGCCGTGCTGGCGAGCATGGGCTGTACGGTATTTACAGTGGAACGCCTGAAGGAGTTTTACCGCAACACCGGCGCTCTCTTGCGCGATCTCGGTTTTCGGTCTATCTATACGCACTTGAGGGACGGAACCTTGGGCCTGTCTGAAGCCGCGCCCTTCGATCGCATCATGGTCACGGCATGTGGCCCGGAAATACCCGGGCCTCTCATTGACCAACTTGATGAGGACGGCATCCTGCTGGCGCCGGTTGGCCTTGGCGCGCGCCAGCACCTCAAACGCCTGCGCAAAACCAGGAACGGCCTTGCTACGGAAGAGTTCGACCCCGTCGTCTTTGTGGATTTGATAGGCGAACACGGAAGGTGAGCCAGGCGCTTCCGCACGTTCAAACCAGGGAAATATTATGCCATCCTGTTCTTCATCCTGCCCGTCCCGCTCCGCATCCTGCCCTTCACCGTCTTCCGGCGGCGGAAACTGCCCGGAAGGCGCGGCCCTTCAAGATGCCGCCATCGCCGCCACGCTCAAGGGCATACGCCATAAAATCTTTGTCATGAGCGGCAAGGGCGGCGTGGGCAAAAGCTCCGTCACGGTCAACACGGCCGCCGCCCTCGCGGACGCGGGATACAGGGTCGGCATACTTGACGTGGACATGCACGGGCCAAGCGTACCGAATCTGCTCGGTCTCGCAAGCTCCATTGAGGCCGATGAGGCCACGGGACGTCTACTCCCTGCGCCGCACGGCGACAGGCTTTCCGTTATTTCGATGGATACCCTCTTGCAAGATAAAAACCAGGCCGTACTTTGGCGTGGGCCTAAAAAAACAGCGGCCATACGGCAGTTCATCGCCGACGTCCAGTGGGGCGAGCTTGATTTTCTGCTCATAGACTCTCCTCCCGGCACAGGCGACGAACACATGACCATACTGAAAACCATCCCCGACGCCCTTTGCCTCGTGGTGACGACCCCTCAAGAAATTTCCCTGGCCGACGTGCGCAAGGCTCTCAATTTCCTGCAATATGCGGGAGCGGCCATCCTTGGCCTGGCGGAAAATATGAGCGGCCTCGCCTGCCCGCACTGCCGCCGGCATATTTCCCTTTTCAAAAGCGGCGGCGGCGCTGAACTCGCCAAAAGGCACGGCCTCAGATTCCTGGGGGCCATTCCCCTGGATCCGGCGGCCGTGGAAGCGGCGGACAGCGGCCTGCCGGTCGTCCGCCTGGAAGGCGAGTCTCCGGCAAAGGAGGCTTTTCTCGAACTGGCGCGCGCCGTCGCGGCCGCCGCTGAAGGTGGACAGCCATAAAACACCGGAAACAACTGGAACATTTTCACTTTGGGCCGGTATCCGCTGGCGCCGGGCCAAAGCCGGAAGGGCCGCATGTATATCGGCCGGCGGACGCCAGGGCGGCAAGAACAGCCCGCATCCCTCCAGGACGCGCAATGCGTCCCGGATTGCCGACAGACCCCCAAAGGCGGAATTTGAATGGCGGCTGCCGAATACATTCGGCTTACGGTTGCGCATAATATATAAATAGTGTACATATCCGCAGCATTCACAACTTTGTGTAATTGAAGGAGCCTCCCGTGGAGTACAAAACCGAAGAACTGTCACCCGTCAAAAAAAAAGTTGTCGTCACCGCTGAAGCGCAAGAAGTGGAAGCGGCCATCATGGGCACCATAGCCCTGTATAAAACCTCTCTTCAACTGGACGGCTTCCGCAAGGGCAAGGCACCTGCCGCGGTCATCGAACGGAAATTTCACGATAAAATCTATGAAGAGGCCCGCCAGGACCTGGTCAATGTGCACCTGAACGAAATCATGCAGTCCCTCGGCATCAGCCCCGTGTCCGGAATCAACTTTGACGGCTCCAATATGCTGGAACGCGGCAGCGACTACACATACAGCATTGAATTTGAAGTGCTCCCCGCCTTTGATTTACCCCTCTACGAGGGTATGGAAGAAGAGCAGGACAAGGTTGTCGTCAAAGATGAAGAAGTGAACGAAGTCATTGAGCGGATCCGCCGCGACAATGCCGTGCTTGTGCCCATTGACGGCCTGGGGCCGGCTGTGGACGGCCAGGTGGCGAGTCTGGACTTTGCCGCCTACGAAGACGGCAAACCCCTGGAAAACGTGAAAGCTGAAAATTTTGAGCTTGCCGTCGGCGAACGTCAAGCTTTAGAGGACTTTGAGGCCCTTGTGAAAACCATTCGCTACGGCCAGGAAAGCGAAGGGGAAATCCATTTCCCCGACGACTTCATCGCTCCGCATCTGGCCGGGAAAACCGTCACCATGCGGGTGAAGGTGCACGCCATTAAAGAACGCCGGCTCCCCGAACTCGACGACGAACTGGCAAAAAAAATGGGTATGGACACCATTGATGAACTCAGGACAAAAATTGCCGACAGCTATACCAAAAGCCGCACTGAACTCAACAAAAGCGCAACCCAGAAAAAACTTCTGGACAAGCTGCTGAATATGACTGACTTTCCCCTGCCCGAAAGCATGGTTGACATTCAGGTCAATACCCTGCTTGCGACGCGGAAGTCGCGCCTTGAACGTGTTGGCAAGAGCCTTGAATCCCTCGGCAAAAGCATGGAAGAACTGCGTAAGGATGTTTTGCCCAAGGCGCGGGAAATAACCCGTTGCCAGGTGCTCATGCTCACAATCGCCAAAAAGGAAGGACTGGAGGTCAGTGAGCAGGAAATAAATTCTCACATCTACCAGGCAAGCTTGCAAAGCGGAGATGACTTCAGCACTTTGCGGGCACAATATGAACGTTCGGGTATGATTTTTGCATTACGAGATCGTCTTTTGGCCGACAAGGCTATGGAACTGGTGTACACCAAGACGCGCATCACGGAAGTGGAGCCGTCTGAAAACAAAGAAGCCGGGGGAGCGGACAAGGGCGGCGACGCCGCTTCCGCGCTGTAATCAAATTGACGCAACCGTATGTATCGGGGAACACCGCCATGACGTTAATTCCCATGGTTATTGAAACCACAGGCCGTTCCGAACGCGCGTATGACATATACTCGCGTCTGCTTAAAGACCGCATAGTGCTGCTCGGCTCGGAAGTCAACGACACTGTGGCCTCGTTGATATGCGCTCAACTGCTCTTTTTGGAATCCCAGGATCCCGAGAAGGAAATAAGCCTTTACATCAACAGCCCCGGCGGTTCTGTGACGGCCGGACTGGCCATCTACGACACCATGCGTTTTATTTCATCCCCGGTGGCCACCGTATGCATAGGCCGGGCCGCCAGCATGGGGGCGTTTTTGTTGGCCGCGGGCGCTCCCGGCTGCCGCTTCGCCCTGCCCAACAGCCAGATTATGATCCATCAGCCCTCGGGGGGGTATCATGGACAGGCCACGGATATTGAAATCCATGCCCGTGAGGTTTTGCGGCTTAAAGAAAAGCTCAACCGCATGCTGGCCGAAAACACGGGACGCCCTTATGAGGAAGTGGCCGCCGCCACCGAGAGGGACAATTTTTTAACGTCCGAAGAAGCCAAAAAATTGGGAATTGTCGATCGTGTGCTGACTTCCCGCGGCGAGATGACACACTAGAGCAACTTCATGTTGAAATTGCTCTGGCGGCGGGACGAATGCAAAAGCCGCTCGCTGCCAAGGCGTAGGCGGAATTCATTTTCGCCGTCAAGCGCCGCAACAAATGTTAAAGTTAATTTGCTCTAAAAGGGCAGGCAAATTATGTCAAAAATTAAAAAAACCGTCGCCAGGGAACCGTTGCGCTGCTCTTTTTGCGGCCGCGGCGAGCTTGAAGTACTCAATCTCATCGTGCATGATGCCGCCGCCATATGCGACAACTGTATCAAGCAATGTAGCGACATCATACTGAACGACCGGCGCGGACAGCCCGATAACGCGGAACGTCTGCTCTCCCCCATGGAGATAAAGGATCGGCTGGACGAATATGTTATCGGCCAGCACGAGGCCAAAAAAAATCTTTCCGTGGCGGTGCACAATCATTACAAGCGGGTGTTCTACAGTAACACCCTGAGCGATGATGTCGAGCTTGAAAAAAGCAACATACTTCTTGTCGGCCCGTCGGGAAGCGGCAAAACGCTGCTCGCCAAAACCCTTGCCAAAATCCTGCGTGTTCCCTTTGCCATAGCGGATGCCACAACCCTTACGGAAGCGGGTTATGTCGGCGAAGACGTGGAAAACATTCTTGTGCAACTCCTGCAGAATGCGGATTATGACCTGGAGGCGGCAGGCAAGGGCATTATTTACATAGACGAAATCGACAAAATTTCCCGCAAGGGAGACGGGCCTTCCATCACCCGCGACGTATCCGGCGAAGGGGTGCAGCAGGCGCTGCTGAAAATCATTGAGGGGACAGAGGCCAACATTCCTCCCAAGGGCGGGCGCAAACATCCCCAGCAGGAATTCATCCGCATGAACACCTCCAACATCCTGTTCATTGTGGGAGGCGCTTTCGTCGGCCTTGATAAAATTGTCGAATCCCGGGTGAGCGGCGGTTCTATGGGTTTTGGCGCAAAGGTGCGATCCAGCCGGGAAATTCCCATGGCGGAGTTGCTGGAAAAAATTCATCCCCAAGATCTTGTAAAATTCGGCCTTATTCCTGAATTCGTCGGGCGCATCCCCATCATCACCCATGTGGACGAACTGGATGAACCCGATCTTGTGCGTATTCTCACCGAGCCGAAAAACGCCCTGGTGCGCCAATATCAAAAACTGTTCGAACTTGATCGCGTAAAACTGCGCTTTACGCCCAACGCCCTCAAGGCCATCGCGGCTCAGGCCATTGAACGCAAAACGGGCGCCCGCGGTCTGCGCAATGTCATGGAAAAGATCATGCTGGACATCATGTTCAAGCTGCCCTCCATGCCGGACGTCCGTGAATGCCTCATCAATCAGGCTGTGATCGAAAAAGGTAAATCCCCCCTGCTTTTTTACGGGGATGCCGGCTCCGCGCACGAAAACGGAGAAGACAAGGCTTCTTAGGGCAATTTCACTTTGATAAAGTGAAATTGCTGAGAGCGTTGACAAAGGCACTTTGGCAGTGCTCCGCCGCGAGGCCCCGAAGCGGGCGTGCCTTTACAAAACCCGGCTTTGCGGGGTTTGTCATCAATCTGGGCAATTTCACTTTGATAAAGCGAAATTGCTCTGGGCCAAGATGCACGGGGCCATAACCGGCTCCCGCCGAAAGCCCGCGCAATGCCCCTACACCCGCCCGGCCAGCGAAGGGAAGAGGGCACGGCATGAACACATTGCATAAATACCGCATCGTCCGGTTCGCCGCCGGCGCAAGAGGAAAACATGATCATTGAGAAGAGCGTGAAAGCCTTTCTGGAGTTGCCGCTCATGCCTTTGCGGGAAATCGTCATGTTCCCGAGACTGGTTATGCCGCTTTTTGTGGGCAGGGCGTCTTCCATAAAAGCCGTTGAACTTGCGCAGAACACATGCAACAAAATGATTATCCTGGTGACGCAGCGTGATGCCGGCGTCGATGTTCCGCAGGCCGACGATCTCAATTCCATCGGAGTTGTCAGTCGTGTGCTCCAGGTGCTCCGTCTGCCCGACGATACCGTAAAAGTTCTTTTCGAGGGGATTTTCAGGGCGCAGTGGCAAAATTTCCGGGATGGAGAGGCCTGTCCAATGGCGCGGATTATACGCCTTACGGAAACGACCTCCCAAAAGGAGGAACTGCCCGCCCTCATACACGCCGTCCATGAATCCCTTGAAGAATTCGGGAAAATCAACAAAAAAATTCCCCAGGAAACACTGCTTTCCATACGCTCCCTGCAAGCGCCCGGCATTCTCGCGGACGCGATAATTCCCCATCTCAAGGCGGATTATCTGAAAAAACAGAAAATCCTTGAAATTCTTGACGTGCGTGAACGCCTGGAGCGCGCTTATGAGCTGCTCCAGGGCGAAGTGGACATGGCCTCTGTGGAAAAACGCATCAAAAATCGCGTCAAAGTGCAGATGGAGCGCAATCAGCGTGAGTACTATCTGAACGAGCAGGTTAAGGCCATCAACAAGGAAATGGGCAAGGACGAAGATCCGCAGGCTGAAGTCGCGGAGCTTGAAAAAAAGCTCAAAGAACGCAACTTGCCCGATGAGGCGCGTGCCAAGGGGGTCGAAGAAATTAGAAAACTCCGCATAATGCCCCCTTCCGCCGCCGAATATACGGTTGTGCGCAACTATATTGACTGGATTCTGGACCTGCCCTGGAATGACCTCAAGGAAATTGACATAAATATAGAGAAAGCCCGTTCCATACTCGACGGGGATCACTATGGCCTCGAAAAACCCAAGGAACGCATTCTGGAATACCTGGCGGTACAAAAGCTTTCAAACGGCCTGAAGGGCCCCATTTTATGCTTTGTAGGCCCACCGGGGGTGGGCAAAACCTCCCTCGCCAAATCCGTGGCCAAGGCGACCGGCCGCGATTTTGTGCGTCTCTCCCTCGGCGGGGTACGCGACGAGGCCGAAATTCGCGGGCACAGACGCACCTATGTCGGCTCCATGCCCGGCAAGATACTTCAGTCACTCAAACGGGTAAAATTTAACAACCCCCTGTTCTGCCTTGACGAAATCGACAAAATGACCTCCGACTACCGCGGCGATCCGGCTTCGGCCCTTCTGGAAGTGCTTGACGCTGAACAGAACAACGCCTTTATGGATCACTATCTGGATTTGGAATATGACCTCTCCAAAATCTTTTTTATCGCCACCGCCAACTCATTGCACAGCATCCCGGCTCCACTCCTCGACCGTATGGAAATTATCGAGCTTTCCAGCTACCTGGAGACCGAAAAACGGCATATAGCGCGACATTTTCTTCTTCCACGCCAAATTGAGGAACACGGCCTTCAAAAACAGAATATCCGCATTTCTGAAAACGCTCTTCTGGAAATCATCCGCTCCTATACACGCGAGGCGGGTGTGCGCAATCTGGAGAGAGAAATCGCGGCCCTGTGCCGGAAAACAGCCATACGCCTCGTGGAAGAAAACAACACGGGAAAATGCGTCGCCGTCACGCGCTCTCGCCTTCAGAGTTTGCTCGGCGTCAAAAAATTCCGCCATGAAGAACGGGAAGACAGCCCCAAAGTGGGCGTGTGCGCCGGGCTTGCCTACAATCAACGCGGCGGGGAAATTCTGCTTGTGGAAACAAGCATCATGAGCGGCACCGGCCATGTGGCGACCACAGGGCAGCTCGGCGATGTTATGACGGAGTCCGCCAAAGCCGCTCTGGCCTATGTTCGTTCACGCGCCGACCTTTTAGGCCTGGATCCGCGCTTTTACCGCAAGGTTGACATTCATGTCCATGTGCCTTCCGGGGCCACGCCCAAGGATGGCCCGTCCGCCGGCATCACGCTGGCAACCTCCATCACTTCGGCTCTGCTGGGCATTCCCGTGCGCAACGATATTGCCATGACCGGCGAAATATCCTTGCGCGGCCGCGTTCTGCCCATCGGCGGCCTGCGTGAAAAACTGCTGGCTGCGCGACGCGGCGGCGTCAAACGGGTCATCGTGCCGGCCGACAATGAAAAAGATTTGACGGAAGTGCCTGATGAAGTGTTGAAAGACCTGGAACTTGTTTTTGTGGACCATGTAGACGAAGTGCTGCCCCAAGCCCTTGATGCCGATGAAGGCGAAATATTCTCCGGACGGGCGGCAACGCTCATCCCGCTCTGGCATTCCCTGCGGCAGGGTGCGGGCACGGTCAAAGCCCATACGGCACAGTAGAGCAATTTCAGAATAATTGCTCTGAGGCTGTTGACAAACCGCCACGAAGGCGTAGGCGGGATTCATTCCCGCCGTAAAGCGCCGGAGTGAGCGTGCCTTTACAAATCCCGCCAAAGGCGGGTTTGTCATCAATGCTCACTCAAGCGCCGCAGCAAGTGTTAACGTTAATTCACTCTAAGCGACGTTCCCCAGCGGAATTATTGCGGCCGTTGCGCGGCTATCCAGACATTGGCCTGCGCCAGATCCAGCGTGCCCTCATAAAGCGCTCGGCCGCTGACAGCGCCAATCAGGCTGGTATTGAGCGTCAACGGATACAGTTTCTGCACATCCGTCAGAGAATACACCCCTCCGGCGGCAATGACCGGTATCCTTGACAATTCCGCGAGGCGACTCAACGCGTCCAGATTGACGCCGCTCCGCATGCCGTCCCGCTCAATATCGGTATAGACGATAAAGGCGGCTCCGTCGTCCAGCAGCCTCGGCAGCACCTCTTCCACAGTCTGGCCGGTATCCGCCACCCATCCGCGAGTCTTCAGCCGTCCGGCCGCCGCATCCAGTGAAACACCTATTTTCCCCGGGAAGATGCGGCACAAAGAAGCAAAAAGCTTTGGATCCTCCAGAGCGACGGTTCCAATAATGAGACGGGTGACGCCCGCATCCAGATATGCTCCCGCCGTATCCACATCGCGTATGCCGCCCCCGAGTTGAACGGGAACAGTCGCGCCGCGGCAAATTTCCCGCACAATGCTCCGGCTTTTGGCGGCGCCGTCAAAAGCTCCGTCCAAATCCACCACATGCAGCCATCGAGCGCCGCGCTCCACCCACAAACGGGCGGCTTCAACCGGGTCAGCCGCAAAAACGGTGGATGCCTCCGCCCGTCCCTGTTTGAGACGGACGGCCTTACCCTTCTGAATGTCCACAGCCGGAAAAAGTATCATAACGTAAATCCGCATTTGGAAATACGGAAACACTGTCCACGAGACATCGTCCGCTACAGACCGAGTTCGCGCACAGCCTTGCGCATGCCGTCCCCAGCCAGCGCATCCGCCGTAACCCAGGTTCCATGCCTTCTGATGAACGAACCCACACTCAGCAGATCATCCACAAGGCCGACCTGTTCTTCCTCATGGACGGAACGTCCCGTCAGAACGCCATTTTGCACGTCAAGCAGAAAAAATTCCACACGCACATGGGCCGCACGGGTTACGCCGGCCTCGGAACCCTCGCGCTCACGCCAGTCCAGTACCTGGGGAATCAACAGAAAACGCGCCCCGCATTTTCTGCCGTATTCCACCCAGTGCGACAGCGCCTGCGGTTGCTCGGAAGTATGAAAACGGCCAGCGCCGAGAGCTTTCGCCAACGGGGACAACCACCTGTACGAACGCTTGCCCTCGCCCGCCAATACATTGCGGAGATTCCTGTCCAGCGCCGGCAGCATATCCGCCGGAACACGCCCCTGTTTCTCCGGGATAGCTCCAGCTATAAGCTCACTGGTGCCGAGCGGCTGCGTGAAAGCCGCCACATAAAGAGTTTCGGCGGCCGGGATCCGCCCTTCCATCCTGTCGCGCGGCGTTCTGGCGCAGGCCGCGATACAGAGGCAACAGACAACGGTCAGTGACATGGTAAAAAATAATCTGCGCATCAGTCGAGACCTCCCTTGGTGCTTGGAATTTGCGCGCTCCGCGCGCGAACGGGACAGACGGCCTCTTTCAGGGCGAGGCCAAGTCCTTTTGCCGCGGACTCCAGTAAATGATGCCCATTTTTTCCGTAGAGAAAGAAAATATGCATGTTCATGCGAGCCGTTGAGGCAAATGCCTTGAAAAATTCCCGCCAGAGATCTTTTTCCTCCCTGGCGATAACGGGCGGCAAAATATCGTCGCCGCGCCACTCAAACCAGGGCCGGCCGGAAATATCCACCGTGACGTCGGACAAAGCCTCATCCATCGGCACACGGGCATGCCCCACACGGGCGATGCCTTTCTTGTCCCCAAGGGCATCGGCAAAAGCGTAGCCAAGGGCCAAACCCACATCTTCAACACTGTGATGGCCGTCTATCTCAAGATCGCCCTCACAGGTCAATTCAAGATCCATGACGCCCCAGAAAGCAATCAGGGTCAGCAGATGGTCAAGCAGACCGACGCCGGTACGCACGGAAGCCTCGCCCTTGCCGTCGAGAGTCAGGGTGAGACTGATGCGTGTTTCAGTGGTGTTGCGCTCAAACACGGACACGCGGGACACACGATTCATACAACCTCCGTTTCGGGCGCTGCGGCGCTGTTCTTTTTTCTGGCGCGCCCGAACACCGCCGCCACAAGTATACTGACCTCATACAACAATAACATCGGACAAGCCATCAATAATTGGGAAACGACATCCGGCGGCGTCAGTATCGCGGCCACAACAAAAATGGCCAATACGGCATAACGCCTCACCCGCCGCATCATGGCCGCCGTCACAATCCCCATTCGCGCAAGAAAAAAGGCGAAAAGCGGCATCTCGAAAATCAGCCCGAAAGCCAGAATCAGCTTGAGAACAAAATCAAGATAATCGCTGATTTTCGGCATGACAACAATAGTTGCCGTTGAATAACTGACGAAAAATTCGAAAGCGTAAGGAAATACTATGAAATAACAAAAAAAACCGCCAGAAATAAAAAAACAGGCGGAAGCAAGGGCAATGGGAATGAAGCCGCTTTTCTCCTCCTCATAAAGCCCTGGAGCGATGAAAGACCACAATTGATAAAAAATGACCGGACTTGCCAGAAACAACGAGGCCACAAAGGCGATAAACATGCGCGTGAAGAACCCTTCCGGCAAAGTTGTGTAAATGGCGGTGGAATTGGGCGGCAAAACGGCAAGCAGAGGGTTGACCAGAACGTCAAAAATGGGGTCAACCACAGCCCAGCACACGAGAAAAGCGATGCCCACGGCGATGCAGGAACGGATCAGACACAGACGCAGTTCGTTCAAATGGCCCATAAGGGTCATCTTTGCCGGCTCTTCCTCCTTCTCCGCCAGCCCTGTTTCACCGCGCTCGGAAGGAAGCCCGGCCGCGGATGGTGCGCTTTCACCATGCGTTGTGGATGAAAATGCCCCCGCTCCGTCACCCAACGAAGCGGTATTTTCAAAATCAGCCTCGGCCCGTGCCGCTTCGGCGGCGTCATCCGGCCGCCATTCCGGCCCTGACAAGACTCCCGCGGACTCAAATTCCGTAGCGGCATCCGCAGCGGCATCTGAGGGGATCTTTGGCGGCGCGTCATCATTGATGCTCATGCGGCCTGCCCGCCCTTATGCGCACTTTGCGCGGGGCCGTTTTCCCGCGCTTCTGTTTCAGCGGCTTCGGCCTCGGCGCTGACCTTTGCCAGGGCTTCGGCAAGGGGGCTGTCCGGCGGCATATCAGACGTCGGCCCCGCAACGGACGCCTTTGCCTCCTCCGCCGGGCATGGCGACGCGGCTCCATTGCCGTCCGCCACCCTGTCATCCCGCCCCGACGGCGAGGACGCGGCCTGCCCTTTTTTGCGCTCACTCTCGACGGTCTTTTCTTCCTGCGCCGCCTCGGCATTCAACGTACGCTGGAAATCAGTGGAAATGCGGCGAAATTCGCCCATAGCCTTGCCGACTGTACGGGTAATACCCGCAAGATTCTTTGGCCCAAGAACAATCAGAGCCACGAGCAAAATGACCACAAGTTCCATGCTGCCGATGCCGAACATACATGCTCCTCACTATCGTAATCAATCCAATTATCAGTTTTCACTCGCAAGATCAACAGATTCGAAGGTTTGGCAGAGACTCACTTGGAAACTTCCGGGTAGACAGCATTCCCGCGCCGACGGGCGGCAGGGACAAACCGAGAGAGCGCAAAACAACTCTATAGCATTTTCACTTTGAAATGCTTGCTTGACGGCGAAACAAGTTCGCCTTGCAAGCATTTCGTGGCGCGGATTTTTTTGAAAATCCGCGCTGAGCGGTCAAACATTTTCAATGTTAAACCGCTCTAAAATGCGGAAAAATCAGGCATAGTCAACGATTGTACCCAAGCATCATCCGAAATGTCATGGCGGCGCTGAGAGTTCGTCATGAGTACATCCTTGCTGAACACCGCTGTGGTTATACTCTCTTATGAAGCGTTTCAAAGGTCGAATAAATACAATGCCGCGACACGAGGGATGGCTCCCAAAAGAATATTTACGACATTGTCGGCATTGCGGTTGAACACTTCCAACACCTGCGCCCAGGACACAGCCTCTTCCTCCTCGTTCCAGGCGTCGTAATCCGTGCTCATGGCGACCGCCGCATAGGGCAGATCCAGCTCTCCGGCCAGCGTTGCCTCGGTGGCCGTGCTCATGTTGATGACATCCCCACCCCAAAGCCGAAACATGCGTGATTCCGCGCGAGTTGAAAAACGCGGTCCTTCAATGGTCACCACTGTGCCGCCGTTATGACGGGGCAGGCCAAGGCGCGAAGCCTCCTCATACAAAGCGGCGCGCAAGGCCGCGTCAAAGGGTTCGGCCATGGGCGTATGCCGTGCCTTGTCCGGCTCGAATCTCTCAAAAAAGGTCATCTTGCGCTGCTTTGTAAAGTCAATGAACTGATCGGGTATGACGCAATGGCCACGTCCTATTTTCCGCCGGAGGGAACCCACGGCAGTTGTGGCGAGGATGCAGCGGCAACCGGCGTCCTTGAGAGCTTGCAGATTGGCGCGAAAATTCACCTGTGAGGGGGGGATGGTATGTCTCCGACCGTGACGTGAAAGCTGAATCACGGGAACACCGTCCACGCTTCCCACGCAAAGAGCGTCGGAAGGCGCGCCCCAGGGGGTCATGGTTGAAATCTCCTCCCGTACCGTAAAAACGGCGCTGCCGGAAAGACCGCTGCCGCCGATGATGCCGATTGCGCCCGTCCTCATTGTTTTACCTCACGCGAATCACTTTTCCCCTTGCCCAACAGAGCGGCGATGGCCGACTCATCAGCCCGGCAGACGCCGCATTCACAGACGAGACCCGTGACAAGTTCGGCCGGAGTTACGTCGAAAGCCCAGTTACGGGCAAGTGTGGCTTCAGGGCAGATCAAAATTTCAGTGATTTCACCCTCGGCCGTTTCGCCGCTGATCAGACGTACCTCTTCCCCACCGCGCTCCTCAATGGGGATGTCGTCTCCGCTCGTCAGGGTCAGATCAAAGGTGGAAGCAGGCAATGCCGCGTAAAAGGGGACGTTGTTGGCCCGCGCGGCCAACGCTTTCAGATAGGTACCGATTTTGTTGGCCACATCGCCCCGGCGGGTCACTCTGTCCGCGCCCACAATGACCATGTCCACCAGCCCGCGCCGCATGAGATGCCCACCGGCGTTGTCGGCTATGAGTGTGTGAGGAACGCCGTTCACGGCCAGTTCCCAGGCGGTGAGCCGGGCGCCCTGATTGCGGGGGCGGGTTTCATCTACCCAGACATGCAGAGGGATGCCCGCCTCATGGGCCGCGTAAACGGGCGCAAGAGCCGATCCCCAGTCCACAAAGGCCAGCTTGCCCGCATTACAATGGGTGAGAATATTGACCGCTCTGTCAGACCTGGACAGAGCCTCTATAAGGGGCTTGCCCTGTACGCCTATGAGGCGGCAGGCATCGGCCTCGCTCCGGGCAAGCTCGTCGGCCGAGCCGCGCAAAATAAAAAGCGCCTCCTGCTCGCCCGCAGCCGCTTCCATCGCCGCAAGCTGTTTGTCAACTGCCCAGGCGAGATTGCCCGCTGTAGGACGCGCGGTCTTGATGCCGTGCGCCGCCCGGCGCACGGCCGCGCTGAAATCGGTCATACTGGAAAAGGCCGTGCCGCCGGCCTCGTTGAAAATCTCGAGGGCCGCGAGCCACACGCCATAGGCGGCCACATTGCCGATAAGCCCGGCTCCGCGCACAACCATGTCTGTTATGGCGGCGCGGACGTCATCCGCCGTGCGCAGGACAAGCCAGCGCACGGCATAAGGCAGCAGGCGCTGGTCAAGTACCTCCAGTGAAGCGCCATCCGCCCCCATGCGCACAGTACCGGGCCAGGACACAGCTACCTCTTGTCCACAATGCGTTTGGACTTGCCGAAAGTTCGCGGCAATTCGGCATAGTCAGCCAGGCGGACATCCATACGTACCAGCAGGGTCTTACGCAAGCGCCGTTCCAGGGCGCTGACGAGGGTCGCCTCATCCGTGCCGCAACCGCCCTGAGCGCGCTCCACCGTGAGGCAAAGACTGTCCAGGGCACGCTCGTCCCGGGTGAGTTCCATCAGGTATTCCCCTCCCAATTCCGGGAAAGCGCCTATGATTTCCATAATCTGCCCCGGGTAAATATTCACCCCGCGGTAGACGATCATGTCGTCCGAACGGCCGAGTATTTTGTCGTGGCGGGGCATATTGAGCCCACAGGGACAGCGCCCCGGCAAAAGACGCGTCAAATCATGGGTGCGGTAGCGCAATAGAGGCACGGCTTCCTTACGCAGACTGGTGATCACCATTTCCCCCACTTCTCCCTCGGGCACCGGCTCAAGGGTGTGGGGATCAAGCACTTCGACAATGAAGAGATCCGCCCAATAGTGCAGGCCCTGATGAGCCTCACAATCCATGGCTGTGCCGGGGCCGTACATTTCCGTCATGCCGCCGATATCAAAACTGGCCTCAAGGCCGAGCTTGGTTTCAATGGCCAGACGCATCTTTTCGCTACGTGCCTCGGCCCCACAGATGACTTTTTTGAGACGCAACCCGCCGCGCAGGCCGGCACGCTCCACTTCCTCAGCCAGCAGCAGGGCCATGGAAGCAGTGGCTCCAAAGCAGGTGGCGCCCATATCCCGCAAAAGCTGAAGATGCATTTCCAGATTACCGGGGCCAACGGGTATGGTCAGCATGCCCAAGAGCTCGCTGCCCAATTGAAAACCGACTCCAGCCGTCCACAGGCCATAGCCTACAGCTACCTGCAAGCGGTCTTCCTCCGTGAGGGCGGCCAGTTCAAAACAGCGGGCCATCTGGAGGGAAAAGGTTTCCACATCACGCCGCGTATAGGCCAGAATTTTGCGCTTGCCCGTGGTGCCGCTGGAAGCGTGGATACGCACTATGTCTTTTTCCGGCACGCAAAGCAGAGGAAGGGGATAGCCCTCGCGCAAATCTTCCGCATCCGCGACAGGCAGGCGGCGCAGATCATCCAGGCTTGAAATGTCCTGCGGCCGGGGAGCGCCGCAAACCTCAAGCTTGGCGCGATACTGAGGACTCTCCGCCGCCCGGCCCAGGGTAAAACGCAAGCCTTTGATTCGCGCCGCGTCTATCTGCTCATCCGTCAAAGCCGGTATGAAGCGCCGGGCAGTGCCCGTCATATGCCGCTCCTTGCAAAAGGGCGGCATCACGCCGCCCTTGAATATTCATAAAAGGCCGAAAAACGCGTCTAGCCGCTCTCGCCCTCTTCCAACTTCTGTTTGAGCAGGTCGCCCAGACTCTGTCCGGCTTCCTGGTCCGGGGTGTAAGCAGGCTTGCGGCGTTCCTCCTCATCCTTGATTTGCTTGATGGAAAGACCAAGTCTCCGCTCCTCGGCGCTGACGTAAATAACCTTGGCCTGGATTTCCTGCCCTTCCTTGTAAGTTTCCAGGGGAGTCTTGCCCTTTTTGCCGGAAAGCTCGGACACGTGCACAAGGCCCTCAATGCCCTCCTCCACTTCCACAAAGAGACCGAAATCCGTCACATTGGTGATTGCGCCCTTGAGCGAACGGCCCACAGGATAAACGGCCGGCACACGACTCCAGGGATCCGGCACAAGCTGCTTGACGCCCAAGGTGAATTTTTCGCTTTCCTGGTCAACAGTGAGCACTTTGGCCTGTACCGTGTCGCCCACCTTGTAAACTTCATTGGGGTGACGGATTTTTTTTGTCCAGGAAATATCGGAGACGTGTATAAGCCCGTCAATGCCGTCTTCTATGCCGACAAACATCCCGAATTCAGTGATGTTTTTAATGACTCCTTCAAGAACCGTGCCTTCAGGATACCTTTCAGCAACCATCTCCCAGGGATTGGGACGCACCTGCTTCATGCCCAGGCTGATGCGCTTCTTGTCGGCGTCCACGCCCAGGATGACGACTTCAACCTCGTCTCCGGGATGGACCATCTGGGAAGGATGGCGAAGTTTGCGCGTCCAGGACATTTCGGAAATATGCACCAATCCTTCGACGCCCGGCTCAAGCTCCACAAAAACGCCGTAGTCCACCAAGTTGGTGACTTTGCCGGTGTAGCGGGTTCCCTCGGCAAAACGGCCGGAAATATCCTGCCAGGGATCAGGCACAAGTTGTTTGAGGCCCAAGGAAACCTTGTTGTTGTCCTTGTCGAAGGAGAGAATCTTGAGAGTGAGTTCCTGTCCCACGGAGATGAGTTCCTTGGGATGGCGGATGCGTTTCCAACTTATGTCGGTGATGTGCAAAAGGCCGTCCAGTCCGCCAAGATCTACAAAAACGCCATATTCCGTTATATTTTTCGCCCTGCCGGTAACGGTCTGGCCTTCTTCGAGGGTGCGCAGCAAATCCTGGCGCTTGGAATCCCGCTCTTCCTCAAGCAAAACGCGGCGGGAAACAATGACGTTGCTCCGGCGGCGGTTGATTTTGAGCACACGGAATTCAAATTCCTGATTGACGAGGGCATCCATATCCGGCACGGGACGCAAATCCACATGGGAACCAGGCAAAAACGCCTCCACGCCGTTGATGTCTACTGTATAGCCGCCCTTGATGCGGCGCAGGATAAGTCCTTTGATGACGCTGTTGTTTTCCTGCACGTCTTCAAGCTGCTCAAAGACCTGCATCCGCTTGGCCTTTTCAAAGGAAAGGATGATGGTGCCGTCCTGCTCATTTTTTCTCTGAACATACACATCCACCTTGTCGCCCACCTTGACGGCGATATCTCCCGAAGCGTCACGAAACTCCGCCGCCGAGATCTGCCCTTCGGACTTGAAGTTCACGTCAACAAGCACAGTATCGTCGTCAATGCGGACAATCTCTCCCTTGACGATGGATCCTTCCTCCAGTTCGCCGAAATCGGGGTTGAGGTAGCTTTCCAAAGCGCTTTCAAAATTGATGTCATCGTGCGCGGTTTCCGTTTGTGCCATATTTTCCAATGCCTCCAATACAAAAGTCCCCCTGAAAGGGCAAAACAACATATCAAAAGGACAAGGAATGCACAAGAAAAAAAACCGGCCCGCAGCTCCCCCCAATGAGGAGAGCGCGGGCCGGTCGTCACACGCGCGTACCGGCTATATCATGCCGGGCTAGCCGGTGGTAATGGCGCTCTGCGCCTGTTGCACATCCTGATCTTCCTGGCTGACCTGAACGCTGGCGACAACCATAAGCGTGGCTCCGGCGCCATTGGTAAAGGTCTGAGTACCGTTGGCGTCAGCCGGGGGCTGCCCCGCCGTCCAGCCGGCATCCAGCTTGATGCCGCCATTTTCCAGGGTGATGCCGATGCTGCTGAGATCATTGGCTACCACCGGATCAACACCCTTGACAACAATTTCCACATCCTTGGCCTGAGAGAGCAACATATCCATATCACCCTCAAAGTCCGAGGCCACCAGCATCACATCCAGACCGTCTCCGCCGTTCACGTCCACTTGGCCGCTACCGGCTGTGAAGACAAAGACGTCGTCGCCGGCGCCACCATAAATGTCATGCGTGGCGTCAGCCACCAAAACATCGCCATTGGCCGTGCCCACTATGGAGTCGCCCACGACGCCCACGCTGTTGTGGGTAATGGTAATTTCAAAGGAAGCGGTGGAATCCACCATGCCGTGACCGTCATTGACGCCCGCGGTAAAGCTCTCCTTGAGGCCGTCCTGGCCGGCGTCGGCCAAGGCATCCATATCCTTCACCTCATAAGTGTAGGTACCGTCCTGGTTGACCGTGAGATCTCCATACTGGCCGTGGACGACAAAACCGTCCGCGTTGACCACCTGTCCGTTGACGGACAGGGTGAGTTCGTCATTGATGTCCGCGTCGGTAAAGACGATAATTCCGTTCACGCTCGCGCTGTGGCTGGTATCCGTATCCAGCGTCACATTGGCGGCGCTGACGGACGGCGCGTCGTTGGCGCCGGTGATGTCGACCGTCAGGCTGTTGTTGGCGGAGGCCCCGTGCTCGTCCGTCACCGTGATGGGGAAGCTCTCCTGGACAAGCTGGTCCTGGCTCAGGGAGTCCGCATGGTTGGCCACATATTCGTAAGCGCCGGTCTTGCTGTTGTAATACAGATCGCCGTACTTGCCCTCAATTTTGTGGTCAAAGCCGCCACGGCTGGCGTCATCCACCGCGCCCGTCACGCTGTAGGTCAGCACGGCGCCGCTGTCCACATCGTGGCCGACAAATGCGCCGCGAACGGCACCGTCCTCCACAACGGCCGAAGTCGCCGCTGCCAGAGTCGGCGCGTCGTTGGCGCCGGCGATGTTGACTGTCAGGCTGTTGTTGGCGGAGGCTCCGTACTCGTCCTTCACCCTGACGGTGAAGCTCTCCTGGGCGAACTGGCCTTCGGCCAGGGAATCCGCCTTGTCGGCCACGTATTCGTAGGCGCCGGTCTTACTGTTGTAGAACAGATCGCCGTACTTGCCGTGCACGACCTTGTCATAGCCCGCATGGCTGCTGTCGTTCACCGACTTGCCGATGCTGTAAGTCAGCACGGCGCCGTCGTCCACGTCATGTCCGGCGAAAACACCGCCAACAGTGGCGTTTTCCGTAACCGGCAAGGTCATGGCGCTTAAGGTCGGCGCATCGTTGGTTCCTGTCACGTCCACATGCAGGCCCTGGCTGTCGGAGCCGCCGTGCCCGTCATTCACGCGAACGGTGAAGTCTTCCTGGCCCTGCTGATCCTTGGCCAGGCCATGCCCCGCCTCGTACTGGTACGCGCCGGTCTTGCTGTTATAGTACAGGTCGCCATGCCTGCCGTGCACAACCTTGTCATAGCCCGCATGACTGTTGTCGTTCGCCGCTCCGTCCACGCTGTAGGTCAGCACATCCTTGGCGTCCACATCCGTGGCATGGAACGTGCCGGTGACATAAGCCCCGCCCTCGGTGGTCGAACCGCTGGCGACGGGGTCAAGCACCGGGGCCTGGTTGGTGCCGGTGAGGTTGACGTCCAGGCCCTTGCTGTCGGAAGCGCCGTGTTCGTCCGTCACCTTGACGTCAAAGTGCTCCTTGACTCTTTCACCGCCGGACAGGGATTCCGCATTGTTGGCCACATATTCGTACGCGCCGGTCTTGCTGTTATAGTACAGGTCGCCGTAGTCTCCCGTAACCTTGTGGTCAAAGCCGTCGCGGCTGTCGTCTTCCACCGCGTCCTTCACGCTGAAGGTCAGCTCCGCGCCGTGGTCCACATCAACGGCGTGGAACCGACCGGAGACGCTCGCGCCTTCCAGCACGTTGGCGGCCGTGATGTTGAACAGCACCGGGGCGTCGTTGGTTCCCTCAATATCCGCCGTGATTGTGGACGAACTGGCCGCGCCGTACTGATCCTTGACGATGACGGTGAACTCGTCCTGGGCGTGCTCGCCTTCGGCCAGGCTCTGCGCCTTGTCGTTATGCATGGTGTAGGTATAGGTGCCGTCCGTATTCAGAGTCAGGGTGCCGTACTTGCCCTCCCAGGTATTGGGGCCTGTCTGGACAACACCGTTGCCGGCCTGAACCGTAAACGACGGCCCCTGCTCGCCCGGCGCGGCGTCCGGATCCACAGTGATCGAGGCGAGGTTGCCGCTGGCGACGTAGTTCCCGCTGTCTTCAGTCATCTCTATGACCACGGGCTGCATGATCGGCGCGTCGTTGGTGCCGGTGATATTGACCGTCACCGTGGCGGAATCCGTGCCGCCGCTGTGGCCATGCCCGTCGGAGGACTCAACCACGACCTCGGCCTTGACGCTGATCTGCTCCCCGCCCTTGAGGTGGGAGAGGTTGTCGTTGGGGATGAACTTGTACTCGCCGGTAGCCGGGTCAAGCACGAATTCGCCCACCTTGATGTGATCGGGCTGGCCGTCGCCATCGGCGTCTATGTCCGCATAGGCGTCCAGATGCCACATGCCGTCCGCTCCGCGGGCGCCGTCCTTGAGGCTGAATTCGAAATCGGTGTCGCTCTTGTCCACGTCTGTGGCCACGGCCTTGCCGCCCACGCTGACCTGACCTTCCACCATATTAAGGGATACACCGGCGCCGTACTGCTGACCGGTGAGATCGTTCAAAGAGAGAACCGGGTTGTCGTTGGTGCCTTCCACCTTCACGTTGATGGGAATCTCCACCTTGCCGCCGTAGCCGTCGTCGGCGATGACGACGAAGTGGTCTTCCAGAAATTCGCCGTCCTTGAGGCCCTGCACGGCGCCCATATTGTTGTTCAGGCGGTATTCGTAGGAGCCGTCCGACTTGATGAACAGGGTGCCGTATTCGCCCACCGCGTAAGCCTGGCCGCCGCGATCCGCATGGCCGTCGCCGTCCTTGTCCGGCGCGACGGAGAGCCTGACGGTGTCGCCGTCGGCGTCAACGAAGTCGCTCAGGTTGATCTGGCCGCCGCCGGTGATGTAGCCGTCATTGCCGAAGCCCGTGTCTTCCTTGAGGTCGATGGTGTCCGGCGCGGGGCCCTTGTACTCGGGCGCGGTGTTCAGGCCGTTGACGTCGATGTGGATGGTGGCGTTGTCGGACAGGCCGAAGTCGTCCGTCACCTTCACATCAAAGTCCTCGCCGTGGGCACCGTGGGGCACGTTCACGCCCGGACGCACCGTATAGGTGTATCCGCCGGTCTTGTCGTTGACGACGAGATCGCCGTATTTCCCGTGAATGGTGTGCGTGCCGTCGCCGTTGTCATCCACGGTCTGGCCCGGCCTGAGAGCGCCCGGAGCGTACTGCAGGATGGCGTCGTCGCCCTTGTCGAGGTCGTGGGCCTCCAGCTTGCCGCTGGTGCCGTAGCCGCCGTTCTGGGCCGCGTCTTCCGTGATGGAGTGCCACAGGTGGTCGTTCACGAATTCCGGTTTGTCTTCCGTGCCCACGACGTTCAGGGGCGGCAGTTGCACCTGCCCGCCGTTAAAGCTGCCCACGGTGGGCGGAGCCAGCGTGATGGTCTCGCCTTCGTTGAGTTCCTGGATGCGGTCGCTGCCGTTGTCCAGAATGAACCTGTACTCGCCGGTGACGGGGTCGATGACGTAGGAGCCGACGCGATTGCCGTTGGTGTCGTAGGCCGGAACAGACTGCACATGCTTGCCGTTGCCGTCGACAAAGAAGTAGCCCGTGTCGCCGGAAACCTTGCCGCCGACGGAAACAGAAGCGTCGCCCTTGCCGCCGTGGTCGTGGTTGTCTTCCCACACCGAGCTGTCGTTCTGGTTCGCGCTCAAGTTCGGCCCCTGGCCGCCGCCGGGTCCGCTGCCCTGCCCCCACTTGTCGTGGGAGTCGATCTTCACATCCACATCCTGCGGATTGGAGTAGGCTCCGTCCTTGTCGCGGGCGTAGATGGTGAAGTGGTCTTCCGCGGGGTAGGAAGCCGTGCCGTTTCCGTTGGGGGGAGCGTAGTTGCTGTCGTCGAACACGTTATACGTATAGGTGTATTCGCCGGTTTTGGCGTCAATGCTCACGGAACCGTGCTCAAGTTGCAGAGTCTGCGTGGGCTGGCCGGTCACGGGATCAATGAAGCAGAAGGTGATTTCCGAAGCGGCGGCGCTGGAGGTTCCCCCGCCCAGGTTGGCGCTGCCGTCGGGCCGGTAGACCACGTTGTCCGGGTCGCTGGCTTCGGCGCGGCCCGAAACGACATAGCTGTCCATCGCGTGGGGATCGTTGGGATTCTGGTTCAGGGCCAGATCCGGAGCCTTCTCGATGCTCGGCCTGTCGTTGGTGCCGTTGACATTGATGTTGATGCTGCCGCCGGTGGTGTAGCCGTGGCCCGGATTGCCGGGATCCTCGCGGCCGTCTTCCACCGCCACCGGTATGTTGACGTTGAGGGACTCGCCGGGCCGCAGCTTGTTGACCGTGTCGCTGTCCTGATTGAGGTCGAACTGCCAGGAGCCGTCGGGCTTGAGGGTGATTTCGCCGATGTAGTCGCCGCCGGGTTTGCCGAAGGAGAGAGAGCCGTCGGGCAGCACATACATGTGCTGCGCGTCATTGACGCCGTCGCCGTCCGTATCCACGTTCAGATTCATGTCCGGTGTGCCGTTCCTGTCGGCGTCCAGGCCGTAGGTGAAATCGCCCGCGCCCTGATCCGTCTTGTCCACAACCGAAGCGCCCAATTTGCCGCTGATGGAATCGCTGTGGTCGTCCTTGGAATAGGCGGGATTCGGGGCCAATTTGCCGTCAGGCCCCACAATAACCGGCCGACCGGAGTTCCAGCCGTCTTCCTTCATGCCGATGCCGACATTGCCGAAGCGGGGGGCGTCATCCTGCCCTTCCAGCCGCCAGGTCACGTCCGTTTCGCTGTACGCGCCGTCGGGGTCTGTCACGCGGATGGGCGTGTGCACTTCCAGATGTTCCCCTTCGGCCTTTTCCTGCAGAAGAGACCTGCCCAGATCGTTCAGGGTGATCTTGTAGGAGCCGTCGGGATTGATTTCCGCGTAGCCGACGATATTACCGTTGCCGTCATAGACGTCCACGAAGTTTTTGCCGCCCGCGCCGGTCACCACCAGGTTATACGAACCATCGGCCAGTGCTTCGTCCGTGTTGCCGTGATGCCCGTGGTCCACATCCGAAACGCTGACCCGACCGGCAAAGGAGCCGTCCAGGGCGTTGTCAGCCGCGTTCTTGTCCACGGTGATCACGTTGTCCACGATTTCCGGTCGGTCGTTGGTGCCCACGATGGTGATTTTGACGTTGGCGTCCACACTGTCGCCATCCTGGTTCTCCACCCTGACGGGGAAGCCGTCCTGCGTTGTTTCCTGACGGTCAAGGCTGTTCACGGCCGGGTCGTCGTTGTTCAGGGTATATTCGTAGTGGTAGGAACCGTCGCCGTTGTCGGTGATGACGACCGTGCCGTGCTCCGTGTCAAAAACCCAGCCGGGCGTGCCGTTGCCGTCGGTGTCGGTCGTGTAGTGCGGATCGCTTGTGTCGCCCAGTTCGATCCAGTTGCCGTCGCTGTCCTGAACCTTGTAGTGAATTTCGTCATTGCGGTCCGGATCCGTGGCGTGAATGTCGCCACTGGCGGTGGGCTTGCCGGCGTAATCAATATTGCCGCCAGGCTTGACACCGGCTTCGATCACCGTCTGGCTGGGGTTCAGGGCGTCCACGTCGATGGAGGCCTTGTCGTTGGAGCCGTTGATGGTGACGTTGAGATCTTCCTTGTCGTAAGCGCCGTGGGGATCCCGCACGACCACGGGCACGCTGATTCGCGCCGACTCGCCGTCGCCCAGCTCCTGCACGCACTGGGCGTTGTTGTTCATCTCGAACTTGTAGCTGCCGTCCGGGTTCATGGTGAAACGGCCGTAGTAGTTGCCGTCCGCCGGCGGCGTGGTGACGAAGGTGATGCCGCCCTGCCCGTCCGGCACGGCGTACAGAACGCTTTGCACCGAACCGTCCGGCGCCTCGAAGCCGAAGTGAAGGTTGCCGCTTTCCTTGGCGTCGGGGTCCGTGGCGGCCACCTTGCCGTTGAGGACGTAATCGCCGCCGTCTTCCACAAGGGTAAAGGTGCCGGGGCCCTCCGTAAACACGGGGGCGTCGTTGGTGCCGTGCACGTCAATGGAGATCTTGCCGTCGCCGGCGGCGCCGTGGGGATCCTTCACCGTGACCGGGAAGTCTTCCGTCACTTTCTGCCCTTCGGCCAGCTCCTGGGCCTTGCCTTCGTCCAAGGTGTACTTGTAGGAGCCGTCCGGGTTGATGGTCAGATCGCCGTATTTGCCGTGGATGGTGTAGGAACCGTCGCCGTTGTCCGTGACGTTGGAGGCGTTGGGATCCTTCGGGCCGAAAGTCAGGCTGGATGCGTCGTCGTCCGGATCCGAAGCCGTCAACTTGCCTTCAAACTCGTTCTGGTGCTCGCCCTTGCCGACGCCGCCGTCCTTGACCGCCGCGTTTTCGTCGTCACGGCCGTGGGCGCCGTCGTGCAAATAGCCGTCGCGCTCGCCGCCCTTTTCGCCCCAGACGCCGTCTTCCTTCACCGCGCCCTTGTTGCCGCCGGTGATGGAGGGGCTGTCGTTGTGCCCATTGATGGTGACGCCAACGTTACCCTTGTCGTATGCGCCGTGCTCATCCTGCACCACCACCGACACATTAAAGTCAAAATGTTCGTCGTCCTGCATGCCCTGTACGCAGGAAGCGCCATTGTTCACCGTGAACGTATAGTTGCCGTCGGGGCCAATGGTGAATCTGCCGTAATAGTTGCCGTCGGCCGGCGCGGTTTCGGAGAGCATATACCCGCCGCTGCCGTCAGGCACCACATAAAGAGCATTCACCACCTTGCCGTCAGGGCTCTCAAGCCCGAAGGTCAGTTGCGCGCCGTCGTCCGGATCCGTTGCCTCGGCCTTGCCGCTGACGCTGGTGTTGACGGTGGTGTTGACGCCCTCTTCAATGGAAAGGCTCGGAAGCACAGTGATGCTGGGCGCGTCGTTACTGCCGTGAACGTTAATGGCGATGTTGCCCGCGCCCGTATTGTTGGCCGCGCCGGAATTGTCCGTGACGGAAACCGGGAATTCCACCGTGATTTTGTCGCCCTCTCCCAGATGATTGGCCGCGTCCTCATTCAGCTTGAATTCCCAATGGCCGTCGGGCCAGATGGTCAGGTCGCCGTATTGGTCGTGGATGGTATGGGAGCCATCGGCGTTGCCCGTGACGTTCTGACCCGCGTTGGGCTGGCCGGGACCGAAGGCCAGTCTGTCACCGTCGGCGTCCGTGGCCGTCAACTGGCCGGAAGCGCCGGGCTTGTGCTGGCCGGGATCGACGCCGCCGTCCACGGTGGAGGCGTTTTCGTCGTCACGGCCGCGCGTGCCGTCGTGGAGATAGCCGTCGCGGTCGCCGCCGTCTTTGCCCCAAACGCCGGTTTCCTTGACGTCGCCGGCACCCGCGTATTGGCCGTCAGGCGTAACGATAACCGGACGGTCATTGACGTTGTCAATGGTGATGTGCAGGCTGGCGTCGGCCGAATCCCCGTCCGCGTCCGTCACGGTATAGGGGATATTGATGGTATGGTCGCCGTGCTCCGGCTCATAGCCGGGGTTCACCTTGAACACGTAGGAACCGTCGTCGTTGAGGGTCAGTTCGCCCACCACCTTGTCGCCGTCCATGACGGTATAGGTGGGGCCGTCGCCCTCAAGCCGGAATTCGGTTTTGAAATTCTGGTCGGCGTCGGGGTTGGCGTCGTGGTTGTCCGTGCTTGCCTGACCGGGCCTCCAGGCAACAGGATGATCGGCCAGGCCGTCCGCGCCGGCCACGTCCTTGCCGGTGCCCGGCCCGCCCTGATTGCCTTCGCCGGTGACCACGTTGCCTGTGATCTCGGTCGGCACATTGTGGCCGTCGGCGTCTTCCACCTGCATTCTCTGGTAGTCGTCGTACGCTTCGGGATTGTCGTCCACCACGACCACGCCCAGTGAGCCGGAAGCGGAATTGCCCTTGTCGTCGTGAGCGACAAGGCCCAGACCGCCCAAGGCCTCATCCAGGGCGTTGCCGAGATCGTCAAGGTGCCTGATATTGTGATCCAGATCCACACTGACTTTAATATTGCTGTTTCCCGCGTATTCGAACTTGATGGTCACGTCGGGAACGCCGTCGCCGTCCAGATCAAGGCCGATTTCCACGCCTTTGGACAGTTCGTTAAGGCTGTAATATTTGCCGTTTATGGTCATGCCGGTGAAATTGGAGTTTTCCGTGGTCACATGCAGCATGGAAGAGGCGGAAACCTTGCCGTCTATTTCGTGGGTGCCGCCCGTGAGGCCGCTTTCGTTCAGGGTAAACACCCCGTCGTTTACCGAAGCCAGACTGTTGCCGTCTTTGTCCTCCGTGCCGGTGTTTGAGCCGCCGACCCAGGAGTTGACCCAGTTCAGGCGAATACCGGTGGGCAAATCGGGCGCGCCGGCGGCCAAGATGGTGTCGTTGTACTCGACGCCCGTCTGCATGCCCCAGTCAAGCTCACGCAGGTGGTCAACACCTTCGGCCAGATTCATATTGGCATAGTCCCGATAGCGGCCGCCTGCCTGCGCTCCCGCGCCCACACCGGCGGCTGGGGCGATGTCCGGCCCGAAGGCGTTGAAAAAGTCCGCTCCCGCGACAAGCTGACCATCCACCTGAAATTCGGGGATGGAATCTCCGCTGACCTGCTGGTAAAAATTTTCCAGTTCCACGGAGCCGCCGTCTTCAAAGCGAAAAACAAGATTTTGGCCGGATTTTTCCATGGTCGCCTGATCGGCGGGGAAATTAAGCACAATGCGAGAATCCGTCGCGCTTTGAACGACTTCACGCTGGCCTTGAACCGGCTTGGAAAGGATGATGTCTGCCATGATCTCCTCCTAAATGAGTCAACAACTGCAAAACATCCGCGCGCCCCACAACGGGACGGAGCGGGCGGGGCAAATACAGCGCACGAAAGCGCTGCGGCCCCGCAGCCGAAATAAAGAGAAGAATCGGGGAGTACCGGCAAAAGTAAGCACGCTGCGAACACTCCATAGATATTTAACACACGCGTGTCTTGGCGACCGGTGTTGTCCGCAGCGTCCCCGCCTCCGACAGGGCGGCCGTTGCAATCGGCAACGGGCTTACCAATGAGGCTGGATCCCTCGGCGGAAGAGGCAACGCCGCCAAAGTCCATGCCCTGGGGAATCATCCGGTCTGTCAGATATTGACCGGCGTCTCCAACGTGCCTGCGGCGATCCAGCTTCGCCTGTTGCCCGGCTCCACAGGGTACCCCATGTTGCAGGTATTGGTTGGTAAGATGAGCTTAGTCCCCGACATAAACTTTTGTCAATAAAAAATTGTCAATAAAATGTGTGTTCACTCAAAAAAAATTTAAGTATTAATTCAGCATGTTAATAAATTATTATGCATCAGCATGCCGGTTCTTATTTTACGGCTCGCTGGACGACCGTACCCTCATTGCCCCTCCGCCCTCTCGGCGACGCCCCTCTCCATGCCGCGTCAAAGATTCTTTCTTTCAGCCGCTCCGGAGCTCGCAAGACGGATTCTGAAAAATTGGACAAAAAAGATGAATATCCCTACCAGGATGAAGATGTTCGAAATATCGTCCTTCAATTTCTCCTGCTGGCCCGCCAGAAGACGCTCCTGCTTCATCCGGGAATCCCGGAATGAAGACACGTCATAATCCACGCCCAGCAGGCCAACCACGCGATCATCACTGACAATGGGCAAAACCGCCGAGATCAGCTCACCCCATTCATTGGGGATGGGTTTCGGGCTCAAAACGCGCTGTTTTGTCGCGTAGGCATCATCCACAAAGGCCGGATGGGCCTTTGCCCATACCGGTCTCCCGATCCATTCGGGATGCTTGTCGCGGCGGATGGCGGAGGACATACGGAACACATAGCCGTCATCCGTCTTTTCAATGTAGTAGATGTAGGCGAATCCGAAATTCCCGGCCAGTTCGCGCCATTCATCGGCGATTTGCCAGAACCGGTCCGTCCCGGCTTCCCGTTTCAGCCATTCCATATCCTCCAGGATAGGATACTGCTCTTCAATGTAGCTGGCCATGTTCGCCAGAAAACTCTGGTTCAGGTGTTCGATGTATTCGTTGTTCAACTGTTTCATCGACCTGTCGTGCTGCTCCAGAATGTCCATGACCAGAAGCCAGATGCCGTACATTGCCGAAAGCGTGAATGCCCCCACGAGAAGCGCAAGCAGCGTATGAATGCCCGGTTTCGCCATCTTCATCAGAAATTCCTCGTTAAAACGCGCTGGGAAATAACGTCACTGTCCTTTCTATTTCCAAAAAATCCGGAGGCTTGTCAAGAGCGCCGGCTCCGGATATTTCACCTTCGCGGCCGTATTGACAACGCCGGGGGCTTGGAGCTATGTGAGCCGAGGCATGGCTTTGCCACGCCTCCGCAACCACAGGAGCAATAATGAAGTACTTCACCCCGGATATGGAATGCGCGCCGTATGAAAAAATGCGTGCCCTGCAGTCTGAACGATTGACGCAAACCGTCAGGCGCGCCTATGAATCGGTGCCCCATTACCGCGCGCTGATGCGCCAAAAAGGCGTTACCCCGGCGGACATCCGCTCTGTGGACGATTTGCCGAAATTGCCCTTTTTATGCAAGGATGACCTGCGGGAAGCCTATCCCGACAAGCTTCTGGCCGTGCCCAAAAGCCGCGTTGTGCGCATACAGTCCACCAGCGGCACAACGGGCAAGCGCGTGGTGGCCTTCTACACCCAAAACGACATCGACAAGTGGGATGAATGCTGCGCCCGCGCCATCGCGGCAGCAGGAGGCACCGAGGACGACGTGGTGCATGTATGTTACGGCTATGGCCTTTTTACCGGCGGGCCTGGTCTCAACGGAGGTTCCCACATGCTGGGATCCATGACGCTGCCCATGTCTTCGGGCAATACGGAACGACAGATGCAGTTCATGTGCGATCTCGGCTCCACCATCCTGTGCTGCACACCCTCCTACGCCGCCTACCTGGCGGAATCCCTCATCAACAAAGGCATGCGGGACAAAATTCGCCTCAAGGCCGGCATTTTCGGCGCGGAAGCCTGGAGCGAGGAAATGCGCCGGGATATCGAATCCAAACTGGGCATCAAGGCTTACGACATTTACGGCCTGACGGAAATCACCGGGCCGGGCGTCGCCTTTGAATGCTCCGAGCAAACAGGCATGCATATCAACGAGGATTGCTTCATTCCGGAAATCATTGACCCGGAAACCGGGGAAACTCTGCCGGAAGGGAGCAGAGGCGAACTTGTGTTCACAACCATCGCCAAGGAGGCTTTTCCCATCCTGCGTTACCGCACACGGGACATCTGCCTTTTGAACCGCAAGCCCTGCTCCTGCGGCAGAACCCTCGTAAAGATGGGCAGACTCATGGGCCGCACGGACGACATGCTCATCATCCGCGGGATCAACGTCTTTCCCTCGCAGATAGAAACCGTGCTTCTCCAGGAAGGCTATTCGCCCAATTATCTCATTGTTGTGGACAGGGTCAACCATACCGACACCTTTGAAGTGCAAGTGGAACTGACGCCGGAAATGTTTTCCGACACCGTCAGGCGAGTGGCCCAACGGGAAAAAAATCTGGTCGGCGTCATGCGCTCCATGCTGGGCATTTCGCCGAAAATCTCGCTGGTGGCCCCGCGCACAATCGCCAGAAGCGAGGGCAAGGCCGTGCGCGTTATCGACAAACGCAAAATCTGAGGAGGCGCGCCGTGACCATAGACCAGCTTTCTGTCTTTGTGGAAAACAAACCCGGCCACCTGTTGGAAATTACTGAAACCCTGGGCAATGCCGGAATTGACCTGCGCGCTCTGTCCATCGGCGATACGGCGGAATTCGGCGTCCTGCGCCTCATTGTGAACGAGCCGCCCAGGGCCGAAAAAATTTTGCGGGATGCGGGCTTCGCGGTATCCATCACCCCGGTACTGGCCGTGAGCCTTGCCGACACGCCGGGCAGCCTCGGCAAAATCCTGCGCGTCATCGCGGCGGAGGGTATAAACGTCGAATACCTTTACGCCTTTGTCACACGCAAAAGCGGCGGGGCCTATGTTGTTTTTCGCGTGGAAGACAATCAGGCAGCCACGGCCGTACTTGGGCAAAACGGCGTATTCTTCGTGAGCCTGGAAGAACTGGCCTAAGCGGCCCGAACGGATGCATGCGACCGGAACTCTTGCTTTTTGACATCGGCAACACCTCGATAAAACTCGGTTTTGCCGACAGGGACAAGATGCTGACCTCTTACAGCCTGCCGGCGGATACCGGGCAGACGGCAGACAGCTTGGGCCTTGCCCTGCTCGCCCTGTTGCGCCATGCCGGAGTTGAGGCGGAATCACTGACCGCCTGCGCGGCATCCTCGGTTGTACCCGCCTTTGACCCCCTGCTCAAAGAAGCTCTGGCCCGCTATGTGGGTAAACCCCTTTATTTCGCGCCCGGAGATTTGCCGATTCCCCTGCGCAATCTTTACAGCCGGCCGGAGGAAGTGGGGGCCGACAGGCTGGTCGGCGCCTACGCCGCGCGCGGACTCCGCCCGGATGCGCCCGCCCTGATTGTGGTGGATTTCGGCACGGCCGTCACCTTTGACTGCCTGCGCAGCGACGAGTATCTGGGGGGGCTGATCTTTCCCGGCCCGCTCACGGCCATGAACGCCCTCTCACATGAAACGGCCAAATTGCCCCGGGTTGACCTGGATATCAAGGCCACCGAGCCCGCCCCTGGCCGGGATACCTGCACCAGCATACGTCACGGACTGGTTTTTGGTTTTGTCTGCCTGGTGGAAGGCTTGACCGGCCGACTGGCCAAAAACCTGCCAGTACCCTGCCCTGTGCTGGGCACAGGAGGATTCGCCCCGGCCATCGCCCGCCTGAGCGGCATTTTTGATCTGCTGGCGCCCGATCTTGTACTGGAAGGTCTGCGACGGCTGTATTATGAAATGAAATGACGAAAACCCTCACTGCGGGCAGCGCTTATTGGTCATTTCCGGATGGAAATTCCGTTTGCCCGTCAGCCGGGGAAGCCGGATTTTCGGTGACAGGAGCATACTTCAATTTATATGGCTGAAGCAAAAAACGGCGTCTGACGCGGGAGCACGGCAAACAGAGCCGATAGCTCCCCGAGGCTGAAGATGACAAATCCGGCAAAATCCTGTATTCTGAAAATGGTATCCCGCACATCATTGATCATTGAGGAAAATCAGGAAGGCAACCCATCCAAACAACACTGCGGACATAAGGAGCACTGCCATGAGCACTGTGGCCACTGTATTCGGTCGCGAAATTCTGGATTCCCGCGGCAATCCCACTGTGGAAGTCGAAGTGACGCTGGAATCGGGCATCAGCGCCCGCGCCGCCGTGCCCTCCGGGGCATCCACCGGTACGCGCGAAGCCCTGGAAATGCGCGACGGGGATAAAAAGCGTTACGGCGGCAAGGGAGTAACAAAGGCCGTGGAGCACGTCAACGCCGAAATCGCCGAAACTGTCACCGGCCTTGATGTGCTGCGACAGGTGCAGATTGATAACACCCTTATCGACCTGGACGGCACGGACAACAAATCCCGCTTGGGAGCGAACGCCATGCTCGGCGTCTCCATGGCCTGCGCCAGAGCCGCGGCGACATTCCTTGGCCTGCCGCTGTACAAATATCTGGGCGGGGTCAACGCAAAGATGCTGCCCGTGCCCCTGATGAACATCATCAACGGCGGAGCGCACGCCCCAAACAACCTGGACATCCAGGAATTCATGATCATGCCTGTCGGCGCCCGCTCATTCCGCGACGCGCTACGGATGGGCGCGGAAATTTTTCACACTCTCAAAAGCCTGCTCTCCAAAGACGGCCATGTCACCAGTGTGGGTGACGAAGGCGGCTTCGCTCCCAACCTCAAAACTCATGACGAGGCTTTCAAATACATTATAAAAGCCATTGAGGAGGCGGGCTACAATCCGGGATCCGAAGTGGCCCTGGGTATTGATGCGGCCGCTTCAGAATTTCACAAAGACGGCAAATACGTGCTGGCCGGCGAAAATCTGAGCTTTACCAACGCTGAAATGTCGGAATGGCTGGCTGAATTCACGCGCAAATACCCGCTTATTTCCATTGAAGACGGCATGGCCGAGGGCGACTGGGACGGATGGGGCATGCTTACCACCACGCTGGGCGAAGACGTGCAGCTTGTGGGCGACGACATCTTCGTGACGAATCCGGCCATACTGTCGGAAGGCATTACCCAGGGAGTGGCTAATTCCATTCTCATCAAACTCAATCAGATAGGCACCGTCACCGAAACGCTGGACACCATTGAGATGGCCAAGGAAGCCGCTTACACCACGGTGATTTCGCACCGCTCCGGCGAAACGGAAGACAGCTTCATCGCGGATCTCGCGGTTGGCGTGAACGCCGGCCAGATCAAAACAGGTTCCCTTTGCCGCTCCGAACGCATGGCCAAATACAACCAACTTTTGCGCATTGAAGAGGAGTTGGGCGACGTGGCGGAATTTTTCGGCCCCACGCTGGCGGAATACTACACGACGCAAAAATAGCGAAATACGGAAGCGCGAGAACATTATGGCGGTCATAATTGACGGCAAAAGAGCAGCTCTTACCCTGCGGGAGGAGCTGGCGGCCGAAATAACCGGGGCGGTGGCCGTCGGCCACCGCCCGCCAGGGCTGGCCGTCATTCTGGTGGGCGATGACGCGGCTTCGCAGATTTATGTGCGCAACAAAGAAAAAGCCTGCCAGGCGACGGGCATAACTTCCTTTGCCCATCGTCTGCCGGCCGATGTCGGTCAGCGGGAATTGCTTGCCCTGATAAAGGAATGCAATTCCAGAGTTGAGGTTGACGGCATACTGCTCCAACTTCCCCTGCCGCCGCAACTGGACGCCCAGGCTTGTCTGCTGACCATTGACCCGACCAGGGATGTGGATGGTTTCCATCCGGAAAACGTGGGCAGGCTCTCCATAGGTTTGCCGGGCTTTCTGCCCTGTACGCCCGCCGGTGTCATGGAACTCCTGAAGCGCCACGAACTCTCCCCCGCCGGTAAAAAGGCCGTGGTTGTCGGCCGCTCGAATATTGTGGGCAAGCCTCTCGCCATGCTGCTTTCCCGCCCAGCCCCCTACGCCAACGCCACAGTGACCCTGTGCCACTCTCGTACGACTGACCTGGCGGCGGAGTGCCGGACAGCGGATTTTCTTTTTCTGGCTCTCGGTAAACCGGGCTTTGTCACCGGAGATATGATCAAAGAAGGCGCTGTGGTGATTGATGTGGGCATTAACCGCACTCCACAGGGCCTGAAAGGCGATGCAGACTTCGCAAGCGTGAGCGCGCGCGCCTCGGCCATAACGCCTGTACCCGGCGGTGTCGGCCCCATGACCATAGCCATGTTGCTCAAAAACACGATAACCGCCTGGAAAAAACGTATTCTGGACAAATAGCCTGAGGGAACTTATGTACCGCAATGCCAAAAACGTGGGTTACTACATGGTGGGGAGCGGTTCGCTGAGCCAACTGAGCGGCATTCTGCGCCCCTTGCGCGCCGCGCAACCGCGAAACCCGACGATTTTTTTCATTGACCACTATTTCAACAGCACCGATCTGCTTTCCCGCCTATCAGTGGAAAGCCGCGACATGGTTCTTTTTGTGGATACATCCGCTGAGCCGACAACTCAAAGCGTGGATGCCCATGCCGCGGACGTCAAAAATTTTTTGGGCGGACGCTCTCCCTGCGCGCTGCTTGCCATCGGCGGCGGCTCCACCATGGATACCTGCAAATGTGTGGGGAACCTTCTTGCCAACCCCGGCAAGGCCGAAGATTATCAGGGATGGGAATTGGTCAAAAAACCGGCGTCCTACAAAATAGCCGTTCCCACCCTGGCGGGTACCGGCTCCGAAACCTCACGCACCGGCATTGTGTGCAATGAGGCAAAAAATATCAAACTGGGCATGAACAGCGATTACAGCATGTTTGACCAGGTACTGCTGGATCCTGACCTCACGGCAAGCGTACCCCGCAACCAGTACTTCTATACCGGCCTCGACACCTGGATGCATTGTTTTGAAAGCATTTCCGGCTCTTACCGCAACGTGGTGGTGGACGCTCTGGCCGCCAAGGCTATGGATTTGTGCAAGAAAATTTTTCTCTCCGACGACATGATGAACGAAAAAAACCGCGAAACCATGATGATCGCCTCCTTTCTGGGCGGCATGGCCGCCGGCTTTGTGGGCACGGTGCACCCCATCTCGGCTGGCTTGAGCATGGTGCTGCACATGCCCCACGGCATCGCAAACTGTTACTCCCTCTCCGTGCAGGAAGACATTTACCCCGATGAATACAGGGATTTTACAGCCATGCTTGAATGCCAGGGCGTTGACCTGCCCAGGGGCATCTGCCGCAGACTCACGGATGCGCAGTATGAAGCCCTGTATCAGGCGAGCATAGTGCATGAAAAACCGCTTGCCAACCGCCTGGGGCCGGATTACCGAAAAATTCTCACCAGGGAAAACGTCATCGAACGCTTCAAACGGATGTAGCGCCATTGTTCACAACTCACCCCCATGCATTCCGTCGCCCGGCCCTGCGCCGTCTGGACGATGGAACCGAAAAAATTTATTGCTGATCCAATCCACTTCAATGTGGGACTAGAATGTGTTCACACTACTTGACAAACGGTGGCAATTATGTTTTTGTTTGAAAATGGAACTGACACTGGAACAATTTGAGCGTATAGCGGCCCGGTTGCCGCGACAGCGTGGCAAT
>JAITGC010000075.1 GCA_031280915.1 Desulfovibrio sp.
GAAGCGGTGGCGTGGAATAGCCACCAGATACGCGAAAAATACGGCATCATTTCTCGCCGCCATTCATATCAGGTGCATCTTTTTATGGGCTTCAATCTCGTGACTACACTATCTAGGGCAAAACGCCGCGCATATGCCGCACCCCTTGCACCAATCCGCATTGATTGTAAGCATACGGACTCCGGGTTAAAGTGACATTGTTTCCCCGCGAAGAACAAAAAAGCCTGTCCTTTGCGGACAGGCTCACGCATTCCGGGGTTCGCCCTCCGCCGCTGACGCCGGATTACCGCGCTGTTGAATCGGGGATGGTGAAATTTCACACATGTTTTATCGTAAAACACTCTTTTTTCAAAGGCAAGAGACGGTTTTCGGGGATAGTGCTCACTTTGAAATTTTCGGAATCCTTCCAGGCACATCCGGCAGCCCTCCGGTGTCGAAACGGAAATTGGCTATTGCATAGTCCCATAAATTCAAGGCATACTCGCGGATAATATCAGCCATATTCCAGATTTCGGCAGCAAAAAGACCGTACTTGCGGAAAACGGCGCTGTAGCCGGCATAAAACAGAAGGTGGCAGGCATTCATGATTGAACATATCCAGACGCTTATCTATCAGGAAATTCAAAAATCGCTTGTCGGTGACGACACATCGAGTCCAGACGCTGTCCCCCTGCCTGATGTCGCTATGGCGCGGCAGCCGATTTTTGACGCTGAAGGGGACATCTGGGGATATGATTTGCTCTACCGCACGCTTTCCGATACGGAATGCGCCGACATCAAAAGCGATGCTGTGGCGACGGCCCGCATTATCGCGGGTGGGTACAAAAACGCCCGCCAGGGCCTGCGGCCTTCGCAAAAGCTGTGCGTCAAATTTCCCGCGCCCATGATTGAAGCGCAGGTCATCAGGCTATTGTCGAAAGAGCAGTGCATATTGTCGATTCTCAAGGGGACGCCTCCAACGCCCGGAGTGCTGGACGCCCTCAGTGAAGTCAAATCCGCCGGCTATAAACTTGCGCTGGAGGGTTACAGAGGCCAGGACACTTTGACGCCTTTTCTTGCCCTGGCGGATATGGTCAAAATCGACATTCTTGACTGTGATACGCAGGAACTTCAGACCGCCGCAGCCAGGGCGCAGGAGCATCAATGCGTTCTGATCGCCGAAAAAGTGGAAAATTTCGCAATGAGGGAACAGGGCCTCAAGCTGGGCTGCGGGCTGTTTCAGGGTTTTTTCTTCAGCAAGCCGGAAGTGTTGTACCACAAGGCGCCCACGAATTCCCAAGTTGAACGTATGCACATTTTTTCCCTGCTCAGTGAAAAACCGATAAATATTGAAGCGCTGAACGCGGCTATTCTGCACATGCCGCTGCTCACGGCGCGCCTGTTGGCTTTCGTCAATTCACCGCATTTTTCTTTCAATAAGCAGATCAACAATGTACTTACAGCCTTACGCCTCATGGGTCATGTCACGTTTACGCAATGGCTGTGCGTCAACGTGCTCGGCGCTCTGGACGACGGCCCCGCCGCTTTCGAGCTTGCCTTTCTTGCCTCGCAGCGGGCAAAGTTTTTGGAAATTCTGGGTGAAAAAGCACGCGACTGTTCCCGCCTGCCCTCCGGAATAGAGCCGCAGACCCTTTTTTTGGCGGGTTTGTTCTCCCTGCTGGAAAGCATCCTCAAAATACCGCTGACCAGCATACTGGACGGCGTCCCCCTGGTCCCCGGCATGTTGGACGCCCTGCTGGGCAAGAAAAGCCCCTACTCCCTCTGGCTCGACATACTGGAACATTATCAACGTGGAGAATGGGATGAAGCTATTGGGCTGGCCGAAGGCGTCGGCCTTACTGAAGCGGACCTGTCCGCCGCCTGGACGTATTCCCTGAACTGGAGTTCGGATTTCTTTTCCTCCGGCAAATCCCTTCACTGAGCGATTTTGCCTTTTCCGGCATTTTTCCCGCCTTTTCCTTGCCCCGTAAAAGCGGCGATGGCATACTGGCGGCATGGAAATCATACGCCGTTCCTTAATCGTCACGGGGCAAGTACAGGGCGTCGGCTTTCGGCCCTTTGTTTACAAGCTGGCGCGGGAAGAATGCCTCACTGGCTTTGTGGGCAACACCTCCGAGGGAGTACGCATCGAAATACAGGGCGAAGCGGCAAGGAGCGCCCGCTTTGAAACCCGCCTGCTGACGGAAGCTCCGCCTCTTGCCCGTGTTATGGCTCTGCGTGGGGAGGTTCTGCCGCTTCTGCCGGAAGAAAAAAAATTCGTCATCGGTGAAAGTCTGAAATATGCCGGCCACCACGTGCTGGTCAGCCCGGATGTGGGGATCTGCGCGGATTGCCGCGTGGAGATGCGTGACCCGGCAAACCGGCGCTTTGCTTATCCGTTTGTCAACTGCACCAACTGCGGCCCGCGTTACAGCATTACACGCGCCATTCCCTACGACAGGGCCTCAACCACCATGAGTTGCTTCCCCCTGTGTCCTGAATGCGAAGCGGAATACGCGAGTCCCGAAAACAGACGTTTCCACGCGCAGCCCACGGCCTGTCCCGTTTGCGGCCCGCGCTTGTGGTTTGTGGCCAGAGGTTCCGCAGAAAGCGGCCCCACAGAAACAACGCAGCGCGATGCCCTTGCCCAGGCCTGCCAGACGTTGCTTACGGGCGGAATTTTGGCTCTCAAGGGAATCGGCGGCTTTCAACTGGCCTGTAACGCGCGCAACGGGACATGCGTACGCGAACTCAGGCGGCGCAAATTCCGGCCCCACAAGGCCTTGGCCTTGATGACGGCGGACATCGCAACGGCCCGCTCGCTGTGCGTATTGACCCCGGAACATGAAGCTCTGCTGCGAAGTCCGGAAAATCCTGTGGTGATCTGCTCTCGCCGTGAGGATTGCCCCCTCTCCCCTGACGTGGCGCCGGACGTCAACACCCTCGGCCTGATGCTGCCCTATACACCCCTCCACGCGGCCCTTTTCGACAGCCTGGCCCAAACGGTGCCCCTGCCGCCGGTACTGGTGATGACCTCGGCCAACCCGCGTGGGGAACCTCTTTGTCTGGGCAACCGCGAAGCCTTGTCCCGTCTTGCGGATATGGCCGACGCCTTTCTGCTGCATGACAGGGATATTCTTACCCGCGTAGACGACAGCGTGGTCAGTCTCACACCGCCAGCCCCCCCGGCGGCCGCCTCGTCCTCTCCACAGAAAACCTTGTTTTTCCGCCGGGCGCGCGGTTATGTCCCGCATCCGGTTTTTCTTCCGCAAGATGGCCCGGCTGTGTTGGGAGCCGGGGCTGAACTCAAGAGCACCGTTTGCCTCACTCGTGGAAATCAGGCTTTTGTCGGGCAACATGTCGGTGACCTGGAAAATCCCGCCACACTCAATTTTTACGAGGAAGTCATTGAACGTTTGGAAACACTGCTGGAACAGCGCCCCCAGGCCATCATCTGCGACCTGCATCCGGACTTCCTGTCCACCCGCTATGCCCGTGAGCGCGCCGCCGATGAGGGGCTACCCGTCTGGCCGCTTCAGCACCACGCAGCCCACGCGGCGGCCGTGCTTGCAGAAAACAACTGTTATGACGCGGCCTTGGCCTTGTGCCTGGACGGTTCCGGCCTCGGTGACGACGGCGGCATCTGGGGCGGGGAAGTCATCTTGATGAATATTGCCCAGGCGCGCTGGCAACGCATGGGCCGCCTCTCTCCCTTTCCCCTGCCCGGCGGAGAGGCGGCCATACATGAAACCTGGCGTTGTGCGCTGGCCCTGGGGGAAGAATGCGGCTTAAGCCAGAAAAATGCTGCGCCGTGGGAGAGCGAATACGCACAGGCCGCTCAAGCCGTGCGCGAGATGCTGGCGCGCGACGCGAATTGCCCGCGAACCTCAAGCTGTGGCCGGCTTTTTGACGCGGTGGCGGCTCAATTGGGCCTTTGCCTCGCCGCAAACTACGAAGGCCAGGGCGCCATACGGCTGGAAACAGCAGCCTCCGGCATGGAAACGGCCGCGCGATGGCCGCTATCCATAAACGAACACGACGGCCTGCTTAACCTGGACAGCACCGGCCTTTTCGCCCATGTGCTGGAAGCTCAGCGAAAAAAGGACTCCATCGGGGCCATTGCGGCCGCTTTTCACCTCTCTCTGGCATGGGGCATCGCGGGTATGGCCGCGCTCGCCGCGTCAGCCGCCAATGTTCGCAAGGTGGGATTGTCCGGCGGCGTTATGCAGAACAGTATCATGGCTCAATTGTTGCCGCGCTGTCTGCGTGAGCACGGCCTCGAGCCGCTTATGCACCACACCTTGCCGCCCGGAGACGGCGGGCTTTCTTTGGGGCAGGCTGTATGGGGCCGGAGGATGTTGCAAGATGAGCGCTGAACGGCAAGTTTCCACATCCAATCTTCTCGTTGCGCACAGACCGGAAAGCGGCCTGAAGCTGCTGCGCTTTCTGGAACGGCGGCTCGGTCTGCCGCCGGCTCTGCTTCACCGCTGGCTGCGAACCGGACAGATCCGCCTGAACGGCAAACGGGCCAAACCCTTTACGCGGGTTAACACCGGCGACGGCATCCGCCTGCCGCCGTTCGCCCTTGGCATGGTCACGGGAAAAAAAACCTTCTCCTCTTGCGCCGGCGTCTGTGATGAGCCGCTTCCGCCGCCCCCTGCAGATATACGCAACGTGCCCGACAGGCCGGGAGATTTCCCATTTTTGTCCAGCATAGGCGGCAGGGGGGACATCTGGGCTTTGTACAAGGCGCCGGGGCTGCCTACACACGGCGGAACCGGGCACAGCGACAGCCTCGCCGCGCGGCTGGCCGCGCGTTACGCTGACGCGCCCTTTGTGCCCGTTCCCGCGCACAGGCTGGACAAGAATACCTCCGGCGCGCTGCTGGTCGCGGCTTCCTACGAAGCCTTGCGGATACTTCACAACGCCCTGCGCGAAGGCCGGATAATTAAGGAATATCTTGTCTGGACGCACGGGCGCTGGCCCTTTGGAGAAACCCGCCCGTTGCGGCATTTCCTGCGCAAGCTGAAAATAGGCGGCCCTGAAAAAATTCTGGCTGCGAAAACCCCGTCCGGCGATGGCCGGGGGGAACGCGAAGCCCTGTGTCTCGCGAGGCCGCTGAAGAGTCAGGCGGAGACAAGCCTGTTGCAAATCCGCCTTGTCACCGGCCGCACTCATCAAATCCGGGTGCAACTGGCCGCTTTGGGCTGCCCGGTGCTGGGAGACGACAAATACGGAGGCGGAAAGGCGGAACGCATGTATCTGCACGCCGCGCGCATTGTTTTGCCCGATAACGCCGTTTTCACGTGTCCACCGCCCTGGAGCGGCGCCCTGGCCGTTGAAAAATTGCCCGAGGTCATAATTCCGGCGTCTAAAAACCTCTTTACTACTTTGACCTCTGGAAGTTATAGTGCGCAAACTGACATGATTGATTAGAATGTGTTCACACTACTTGACAAACGGTGGCAATTATGTTTTTGTTTGAAAATGGAACTGACACTGGAACAATTTGAGCGTATAGCGGCCCGGTTGCCGCGACAGCGTGGCAAT